>JBMLQZ010000001.1:0-3290 GCA_049241285.1 Chitinophagaceae bacterium
TAATTTCTTCCCATATTTCTTCTATTTGAACTGCTCTAATACCATTGCGTAAATTACTTTTACCCAACATATTTTTTATCGCATCACCTAAACTATATTCTCCCATTTTGTAAATGTATACTTTTAAAAATACCTTTTTACACAAGCCATTTAAACAAAAGCTTCCATGCATTTTTCTAACAAAACTTCTTCGTTATAAAAACTTACAATTTTTGTAATTACAGCTTCAACCAAAGCGTCAGGGCAACTTGCACCACTTGTAATTAATATTCTTACAGGTTTTTTTTCTGGCAAATAATTATAAATGGTTGCAACTTCTTTGGTTCTCCAATTACAATGTATCAACTCATTTTTACTAATTAATTTTTCGGTGCTATCAATAAAATAGGTAGGTAGTTTTTGCTCACACAATTCCACTAGATGTGATGTATTGCTGCTGTTATAACCACCAATTACCAAAGCTATATCTGCATCGGTTTCTAACAAGCCATTTACAGCTGTTTGGTTATCGTTTGTTGCATAACAAAGTGTATCTCTTGTATCGGCAAAACGTTCTGCAATAGTTGATTCTGTTAACTGATAATGGTCTAATACAACTTGCTTTAAATAATCTGAAATTGCTTGTGTATCGGTAGCCAATTGTGTAGTTTGATTAACTACACCAAAACGTTGTAAATCTGTTTGAATATTAAACCCGTTTGAATATTTTCCTTTAAACTCTTCATAAAAAGTAGTAGCGTCTTTTTCTCCAGTTATATATTTTGCCAATTCAATGGTTTCTGCCATATCATTCACAATTACTGTTGGTGTATGTTGTGCTGCATGAGAAAAAGTGGCTCTAGTTTCTTCATGTTTGGGTTTTCCATGTATGACAATGCTATAACCTTTTTGAGCAATTTGTTGGCTACGATTCCAAACCTTTTCTACAAATGGACATGTAGTGTTATATTTTTCAATTGCAATACCCTTATCAATTAATATTTTTTCAATTGCTAATGTTGTTCCAAATGCTGGTATTAATACAATATCATCTTGTTGTATATCATCAAATGATATTAACTGTTTACCATAAGTATCTTGCAAAAAACGAATGCCTCTTGCTTGTAAATCTGCATTTACTTGAGGATTATGAATCATTTCACTCAATAAAAAAATACGTTTCCCCGGATTTTCGTCAATTGTTCTAAAGGCAATTTCAATGGCATTTTCAACCCCATAACAAAATCCAAAGTGACGAGCCAAGTAAAACTGTACTGAGCCTACATTGAGTAGTGTTGGGGTAAAATCTTTCTTTAGCTTATCAAGTTGTTTTCGTTTATTTTTTATAGCACTAATTAAATTGCTTCTATAAATATTAGGTATGGTAAACTGCTTCATAATGAAATGTATAACGACTGTAAAAGTACAAAGTTCAAATGGTAGTGTTTAATGACACTAGTTTACAAAATTCCACCAAACACCTAAACGAAACCATAAACCAGTGTTGGCATATTGTTCTCCCTTAAAATTATATTTTGTAAAACTAAATCCCTTTGATAAGTCAAGCGTATTAATATTTTCGAAACGAATAAAACTTTTAAAACTCTTTATTCTAAAATGAAAAAACACATTTACATCTGGTCTATTTCTCAACACAAATCTATCTTGATAAAAAAATTGACCAGTAAAAGGTGAATAGCCTGCTGGTTTATAATTACTAGCATAACGAACTTCTAACCCTGTAGATAAGAATAAATTGGTAAAGAAATTTCCTTCGAATGCCAAGCGGTTTTGTGTAAGTAAAAAGGGCATATTAATAGGTGCCATACCTGTTGCTTGTTGTAAATGCACTTGCATGTACCAATTAATATGTTTGCTAATTTTAAATTGTTTTTCAGCACTTATTCGTAGCACATTAAATAAAGTTGCCTCTTGTTTAACAGAAAAAAAACTATCGCTATAAGCATAGTTATTCACTAAAAAATAATCGCCTTTTAGCGTAAATAGTTTTTTAGGATTATGATAGGTTGCAAAAAAATGAGCTGTATTTTCTTTTTTGAAAGAAGCATGTTGCTTTATTGGAAAAGTAGTAGCTACATCAAAAATAAATGATGGTGTTCTATTCACATTTTCAAAACCAATTTGCAAGCTACCAATTTGCTTACTTAATTGTCTTTGTAAACTAATATATGCCTTATAATCACCGGCATTAAAGCCATTTACATAAAGCGTTCCGTTGGCTACAATATCCCAAATATTGTTTCTAGTTCTATTTCTATATTCACCTAAAATTGAAATATTATAATTACGAGTACTAACGGAAGATTGCAAACTTCTAAACTGTAAATTTTGCAAAACTGCCCCTAATTTCACATATTGACTTTGATTGTTTTTATCAGGAAAAGAAATTAAACTAAACTCGTTAGAAACCCTACTCCATTTTTCTTTAAACCTAGTGGTATCGGCAGTTTTATCAAAATTAAAATAACGTTTATATAAGGTACTATCTGGAACAACATCTAAAAATTCGTATTCGTTTCCACTAATTTGTAAAGTATGCTGCAATCGAAATCTTGGATAAAATATTTGATAGGTAACTGAGTCTGTAACAATAGAATCTCTTTGACCTAAATCGTATTGATGTCTATATAAAATGGTATTTTCTCTGTAGGTATTTCCTGTATTAATGGTTGTTGCAAAAGGATTGCTTCTAAATGCAGTTGCAATACCTAACCTAGTGTCTAGTTCGTAAGGATTATTTAATGCCAAACTATCTAAGTCAGATTTATTTTGCAATCCACCATTTTCTGAAGAGGCATGTTTATTCGATAAAAAAATAAAGAAGTTTTCGTATCGCTTGTTATTAGATTGATAATGTAGTGTGAACCTAAAATTATTGTGTGTTGTGTTTTGTAAGCGAAACAAACCTGGTGAGTTAATGAATCGATATTCTAACCCAAAATTCAAATTACTTTTTCTGTTTTGAGTGTGCATTAAATCTATTAACTGTTCACTTCTTCCACCCAATAAATATCCCAATTCGGTATATGGCCTGGTTGTTTGATAAAACTTTGTATTTTCTATTGTGTATTTATAAATATCAAATTGATGAAAACCGGCATCCCAACCTGCTTGCATGATTGGATTGAATAATAATGAACGAGCAGCAGTTCCTACATTTCCTAAATGATCAAACGTATATGGAACAGGAAAACGATTTGCAAAATTACTAATAGAAGAATCTATTGTTCTAAATCTGGTAGAATCGTAATATTTATAAAAAATGGTAATTGAGTCTGCAAATCTATCTC
>JBMLQZ010000002.1:0-3543 GCA_049241285.1 Chitinophagaceae bacterium
ATCATGAACAAGACATTCGTAAAATGGGTGGACTGAAAAAATACATGCCAATTACCCATATTACTTTTCTTTTAGCTTGTTTGGCAATTGCTGGAGTGCCTCCTTTTTCTGGGTTTTTCTCTAAAGATGAAATATTAGCAGCCGCTTTTGCAAAAAATACAATATTATATTATTTAGGTGTCGCAGGTGCATTAATGACAACCTTCTACATGTTTAGATTGTATGCCATGACTTTCTTGGGCAAGTTTAGAGGTACACATGAGCAAGAACATCATTTACATGAAAGTCCGGCAAGCATGACAATTCCATTAATGGTTTTAGCTGTACTTTCTGTTATAGGTGGATTTATTGGTATACCAGAAGTATTTGCGAAAGAAAGTCATTGGTTAGAGCATTTTCTTTCGCCCATATTTGCCAAATCAAATGAATTGGTACATGCACATCATTTAGATTATCAAACTGAATATTTAATGATGGGTGTTGTTACAGGTTTAGTACTTATTATCATTGCTTTTGCTTGGAGTAAGTTTAGTAGATACACTCCAACTAATGAAGAAGAAACTGGCATAGGAAAATTGTTGGAAAATAAATGGTATGTTGATGAGTTGTACGATGTTGTAATTGTAAAGCCTTTAGACGCTCTTTCAATTTTCTTTAAAAATATTATTGAAAAAGCTGGTATTGATGGTTTGGTGAATGGTGTAGGCAAATTGGTAAACTATGGTTCTCGTCAATTACGATTGGTTCAAAATGGTCAAGTTGGTGGATATTTATTAGTGATGGTTGTTTCAATGGTTGTAATATTTTTCTTATGGTTAAATGATGCAACAATTGTTAATTTTTTTGGTAAAATATTTTAGTATAAGCTTATTCTTATAACATGATTCCTTTATTGCTCATATTTATTCCAGTAATTAGTGGTTTGCTAACTTTCTTTTTAAAGAATGGTAATGCTGCAAAAAATATCGCTCTGTTTTCTGCAACAATCACTGCTGTGGTTGGTATTTATGCAACCTGTAGTACAACAGAACTCTCTTTCGATACGGCATGGTTACCTGTTTTAGGTAGTCGCTTTTCTGTAGCCTTAGACGGAATGAGTAAAATGTTGGCATTATTAACTGCAATTTCTTTCCCTATAATTTTTGCTGCTACTTATCAAAATAATTATAAAAATCCTGCTTCATTTTATGGTTTAATGTTATTGGTACAAGCAGGGTTAATGGGTGTTTTTGTTGCTACAGATTGTCTGTTGTTTTATTTTTTCTGGGAATTAGCCTTAATTCCTGTTTATTTTTTATGTTCAATTTGGGGTGGCGAAAAACGTATTGCAGTTACATTCAAATTTTTTATTTACACATTTTTAGGTTCACTGTTAATGTTAATAGGAATTTTATACATCTATTTCTTAAATCCAAATCATTCTTTCTCAATTGAATCTTTGCAAAAAATTAAGTTATCTGCTACAGAGCAAACAATTGGTTTCTGGTTATTTTTCATAGCATTTGCTATTAAAATGCCCATTTTTCCTTTTCATACATGGCAACCAGATGCTTACGAACAATCTCCAACAGCAGTTACTATGGTATTAAGTGGTATTATGGTAAAAATGGGCATTTTTGCAGTTGTACGTTGGTTACTTCCAATCTTTCCTAATGCTACAGAAAAATATGCATTCATCATTATTTTATTAAGCGTTATAGGTATGTTGTATGCATCCTTTATTGCAATAAAACAAGACGATGTAAAACGCTTAATTGCATACTCATCTATTGCTCATATAGGTTTAATGAGTGCTGCAATATTTACAATGAATCAAGTAGCATTAAAAGGTGTAATGATTCAAATGTTTAATCATGGCGTAAACGTTATTGGCTTATGGATTGTTGCAGATGCTATAGAACAAAAACTTGGAACAAGAAAGTTTAGCGAATTGGGTGGTTTAGCTCAAAAGTCACCAACATTGGCAATATTGTTTGTGGTTTTAGCTTTTGCAAATGTAGCATTACCACTTACTAATGCATTTGTTGGAGAATTTTTAATGTTTAATGGGTTGTTTCAATATAATATGTGGATAGCTGCTGTTGCAGGTGTTAGTATTATTCTTGCAGCAGTATATACTTTAAATACAGTTCAAAAAATATTTTATGGAAATACAGCTGTTTTAACAGAAAAAGCAACTGAATCTTCTGTTAATATTCAACTTATGTTAATTGTTTTGGTGATTGTAATTATTGGATTAGGTGTATACCCTCAACCAATGATTGATTTAACCACTGAAACTGTAAATACAATTTTGGTAAAACGATAAATAGTATTGATTATTGATTCATGAATTTCAAATTTGAAAATTGGTTTAAATAACATACTACTTACAACTTATACATTTCTATGAACGCAATTATTCTTTCAGCATTATGTGGTGTGATAATGATGTTTACTGGTATTTATACTAGTAATAAAAATGCTATCAAAAATGTAGCTATTGCTGCATTATTAATATTGATTGTAGGCAATATTTTGCAAACATATAATGTGTATACAATAGAAGTAGATACCAAATCGCTATTATCTTTTGAGAAATTTGGATTGTATTTTAATAACATTCTTTTTATTGCTACTCTAGTATATTTCTTAATTAGCGGAAACGATATTGTAAAAGTGGGTGAATACAAAGCAGAGTATTTTTCTTTAATATTCTTTGTGTTGTGTGGTGTTAGTATTCTTACATCTTTCAATGGATTATTAATGTTTTTTATTGGAGTTGAAATATTATCTATACCATTATACATTTTAGCTGGTGCTGATAAAAGAAATTTAAAGAGTAACGAGGCAGCTTTAAAGTACTTTTTAATGGGGGCTTTTTCAACAGGAATTATGCTCATGGGTATTGCCTTAATTTATGGTGCTACTGGTAGTTTTGGATTGGCTGCAAGCGGAACAAAAATTGCTTCATCTGGTGTTTTTAATGCAGGTATTTTGGCTCCTGTTGGTTTAATTCTATTATTCATTTCAATGGCATTTAAAGTATCTGCTGCTCCTTTTCATTTTTGGACACCTGATGTATATGATGGAACACCAAGTGTATTTACTTCGTTCATGGCTACCATTGTAAAGGCTGCAGGATTTTTTGCTTTTATTAGATTATTTGCAGCCAAGGCAGAAGACTTAGGTGCTTCTTGGAAACTTATTTTATTTGTTATCATTATAGCTACTTTACTAATCGGTAACGTAACCGCTGTATTTCAACAGAGTGTGAAGCGAATGTTGGCTTATAGTAGTATTGCTCAAGCTGGATTTATGCTTTTTGCTTTGTATGCAAACAATGAGTTTGCTAGAGAAGGTATTATATTGTATGCTGTAGCTTATAGCTTAGCTACCATTGGTATTTTTGCTATATTGATTAAAATGAAAGATTATTCTCTTGAAGGATATAATGGTTTAGCAAAAACACAACCCGTGTTAGCGGCTACCAATGCAATATTTTTACTTTCATTAGCAGGTATTCCTTTAACTGCTGGTTTTTTTGCAAAATACTACATGTTA
>JBMLQZ010000003.1:0-1647 GCA_049241285.1 Chitinophagaceae bacterium
TAACATGTTCAAAATCTAAACCCTTTACTACCATTTGTGTTCCTACCAAAATATCAATTCTTTGTTGTTCAAACAGTTTTATCAAATTATCATGATCATTCTTTCCTTTTACAGTATCTAAATCCATTCTAGCAACTTTAGCACTTGCAAATGTTTCTGCCACTAACTCTTCTAATTTTTCAGTTCCAAAGTTTTTTTGAATAAAATGATGACTTCCACAAGCAATACAAGTATTAATAACAGGGTAAGTTGTGCCACAATAATGGCAACTTAATTTGTTTTTTGCTTTATGATAGGTAAGCGTAACATCGCAATGTTGACATTGAGGAATCCAACCACAGGTGTTACAAATCATATAAGGACTGTAACCTCTTCTGTTTTGAAAAAGAATCACTTGTTTGTTTTCTTTTAACGATTTTTCTATGCCTTCAATAAGGGTAGGAGAGAGTGCTATTTTTGATTTTTCTTTGGAAGGAATTTGTTTTAAATCAACCAAATGAATAGTGGGTAAATCTACATTAGCATAGCGTTCTGTTAAGGTTACCAAGCCATATTTTTCTTGCATACAATTAAAGTAGCTTTCAATAGAGGGTGTAGCACTACCTAATAATACTTTAGCTTGAAACAATGATGCATAAAATATAGCTGCATCTCTTGCATGATAACGAGGAGCCGGATCTTGTTGTTTAAAACTAGCATCATGCTCTTCATCTACCACTATTAATCCTAAATTTAAAAATGGCAAAAACAGGGCACTTCTTGCTCCAAGTACCACTTTTATTTCGCCAGATTTTACTTTATTCCAAATTTCTACTCGTTCGTTTGGATTGAATTTTGAATGATAAATAGCAATATTTCCACCAAAATATACCTGTAGTCTACGAATAATTTGTGAGGTTAATGCAATTTCAGGAAGCATGTATAAAACCTGCTTTCCTTGTTGCATATAGCTTTCAATTAATTTAACATATATCTGTGTTTTGCCACTTGCTGTAACTCCATGTAAAAGACAAACGTTTTTCTGTGAAAGTTTTTCTTGAATGGCTACTAAAGCAATTTGTTGAGCTTCTGATAATGAAAATGCTGTTTCTACATAATGAGGTAGCATTTTTATTCTATCAACAGCTTTTCTTTCAACCCTTAAAATACCTTTTTCTATCAATCCTTTTAGTTGAGCGGCGTTAGCTCCTGCTTTTTTTAATAAATTTTTTTGTGTTACAATGCCTTCGGTTTTTTCTAGATGCAAATAGGCAAGTAACAACTCCATTTGTTTGGGTGCTTTGCCAAAATTATTCAACAGTTCTGCCAATGCTTCTTCCTGTTGATAAGCTGGTTGAAGCAAAACAAAACTTTCGGTTTTAGACTTGTATTTTTCTTTTAATTCTTCCCAAATAAAACAAACTTGTTTATCAATTAATTGCTTGATAACAGGATAAACATATTGAACATCTAATAATTGTTGTACCTCACTTAATCTTAGTTCTTTTTTTACTTCTAATGCTTGTGCAACAATATATTCGTTATCGGTAAATGCACTACCATCGTTTAAATCGTAATTGGTTTCATCGTTCCAAATTAAAATGCTTTCGCTTGAAAGTTTTAAGTTCGATGGAACTGCTGCCTGCATTACTTCACCCTCTGTACACA
>JBMLQZ010000004.1:0-2085 GCA_049241285.1 Chitinophagaceae bacterium
TCCATCTCTAAATGGTTGGTAATTGGTGCAATAGGCAATAAGTCTAAATCAAAAATACCTCCATCCCACATAAAACTAGTGTTCCATGCCATGTTCATTATTGGTGGTGTATTTCTGGTACCTACTCTATCAAAAATACCATGGCTTACGTCGTGACCATGATGTGTAAATGCAGAGGTTTGAATATGACAAAAGCCGCAGCTAATAGTGTTGTTGGCAGATAAAATAGGATCGTAAAAAAGTTTTCTACCCAACTCAAACTTTGCTTTGGTTATTTCATTGTTTTCAAATTTATAAGTTGGTTTAGGAAAATGTGAAGGGTTGGTAAATGCCAACACTTCATCAATAACTTGTTTATTGCAGGCAAAAATGCCTGCAATAAACAAGAAGATTATTATGAATTGCCTCTTATTCATACAACTAGTTTTTAATTATGTGTATGGTCGTGTGAGAAAATTGCAGGCAAATTGGCTGCAACAGTAGCCCCTGCTGTTGGAGAATGTACATTAAAACTTGTAGTTAAATTCATGGTATTCACGCCATTAAATACTTTGTTTACATCTACCAAATTATGAACATCTACACCATTTACTTTACTTGCTTTTACTTTGGCTGTTCCTCTTGTAGCTAAATCTAAAGTTACAGTTCTTATATTATTAGCAGTTGGTGCACTAAAGCCCCCAAAACCACCAATATGATATTGAAAAGTTTGTGCTGCCGATGGAATAACGGTTGATGTACCTTCAAGTCTAAAGAAAATATAACCACTGTTCCAACTCCAATACATGCCATTTGCAGCAGCCGTAACATCTAAATCGCCAGTACGTTGAGATACATCTCTTGTATTTCTTAAACTATCTACACCAATAATAAAACTAACCGTTTTGTATTCGCCTTCAGGAATGTTCATACTAGCTTTATCTCTTGCTGCATTGCTTTCATCAATTAAAAAATAGCTCTGGTCTTGTGGTACAACATACTCAGTTCCATCTACTCTTGTAAATTTAAAATTACTTACAAAGTATTTTAGCTGAGTTACTTTATACTGCTGGCTTGAGCTATTGGTATATATACCAGTATTTAATTGAAGGTTTGAAGAGCCCACTACATTGTCGAATTCTACATTTATTTTACCCATTACAGCTGGGTTGTATTCTGGTGCTGTTGTTTCTTTTTTACAAGAAGTAAAAATTGTTGCAATTGTAATAATTGCGAAAAATATTTTTTTCATTTTCTAAATTAATTAAATGTTTTTTATAAAATTTTTGATAAGCTGCCACATCCAACTGTAGTTCATATACAGTATTAGCATACCAATTATAACAAGTGTTATTTTGATACGTATGCGAATAAGATTAACCACAGACGGATTATACCAACTGTCTTGTTGATATTCCATCGGGAAAGATTTACTGAATTAAATAAGAATAAAAGTTGTTGGTGAACTTAACAACTTGGTGGGTGAAAAAATTCAAATGAACGCTTTAGTTCTTTGTCTGTATTGAGAACTTGATATTTAATTTTGATAAATTCTACAGCTGAAAATGTAATACTTGTGAAAAATGACTTGGAAGATAAATCTAAAACTTTAAAAAGGCTTTTTTCATTTTTTTCTTGTTGCTCTTTTTCATCTTGTGCCATTTTTTTTGCCATTTGACACTTCCCTTGGCACTTTAACTTAGCCTTTGCTTTATTAATACAATTTGCTTTATAATTTGCTGTGTTAGCAATGTAATCGGCAACAATGATTAATGGCTTTATCAATTGCAAAGCAAATGAAATAATTAAACCAATAAATATTAAGTTTTTAATCATTGTTTAGCATGCAAAATAAAGTAAATTTTTACTAACCGTAGAATAAAATTTAAAATAAAAAAGCAATAAAAAACTATTTAACCAATACTCAAACAATAAAATACATTTAATAAACTATTTTGCTTTTATAATTGTTAAATACGCTTTTTCAAATAAACGTTTTGTTTTATTTGGAAAAGAATTTAACTAAAAACAAAACTTATCTAACATTTGTTGGGCATGGCAAATCAATTTCTTTAGTTTTTTCTTTTTTACGTTTTACTGGATTTA
>JBMLQZ010000005.1:0-3097 GCA_049241285.1 Chitinophagaceae bacterium
AAATTATTGAAGCTACTTGTGTTGATGCTAGAATTGATTTAAACATGGATAGCGTTTTGCCGAACGATAATTTCTTAATGGAAATGCTTACCGGTGTTCCAAACTTTATTAGGCATTACAATCATATTGGTTTTCAAAGTTATTTTGTTCACCCTTTAATGTTAGAAACAATCGATAAACTTCGCTTTGATTGTTTTAGAGTAGGTAAGGTAAAAGAGAATGTTGAAGAAATGGAGCCAGCTATAAGAAATAGCCATATGCTTTCATTTGATATAGCTGCTATACAACATGCACATGCACCTGCTAATAGGCTTACCCCAAATGGTTTTACTGGCGAAGAAGCATGTATGCTTATGCAATATGCAGGCATGAGTACAAATATGAGTTCTATTGGTATTTATGGCTATAATCAAGCTTTAGACAATCATGAATTAACAGCCAAACAAATAAGTCATTTATTATGGTATTTAATGGATGGGGTATTTAACTCAAAACGTGAAGCTAAATTATCAGAAAGAGAAGAGTTTTATGAATTTAATATGGCTTTTGCTGAAGTAGAAACTACTTTTTTACAAAGCAAACGTACTGGCAGATGGTGGATGCAACTACCAGATGAAAAGTTTGTTGCATGTAGCAAAATAGATTATGTAATAGCTAGTAATAACGATATTCCTGAAAGATGGTATAGAGCAATGGAAAGAAATTTAGGCTAAAAAGTTTATTTCTTTTTGTTTACAATAGAAACACCAATTAAAATTATTCCTAGGCAAAACAATTGCAAAATTGTAATTGTTTCATCATAAATAACACCCCAAATTACGGCTATAAATGGTATGCCATAAGTAACCATTGATGCAAATAAGGCACCTGCAATTTTTACAAGTTTATAAAACAAAACCGATGCTACAGCTGTGCCAGCAATACCTAAAACACTGGCTGCAACAGTTGACTTTAAGAAAGTAACTTCAGTAAAATTGTTATTAAAGTATCCATTGTAAGCCAATATTAAAATGCTTGGGATAAGTAAAAAAGTAAATGCAATAGCTGCAATGTCAATGGGCATAAAACCAATCATTTGTTTACGTACTAAATGCACATTTAACGCATAAAATATAGTAGCCAACATTACCAAAGACGTATATCGTAATTCGTTCATTGATAATGAACCATCTGGTGCAACTAAAAAATACAAACCAATAAGTCCTAAAATTATTCCTACAAATTGTTGTTTAGTGGCATGTGTCTTAAAAAAAATACTTCCAATAATTACAGTACATAATGGCGTTAATGCATTTAACATACTAGTTAATGCACTACTAATTTTTGTTTCTGCTATGCAAAATAAAAAAGCCGGAAAAAAGCTGCCCAATAAACCAGAAATACCAATTATCACCCATTTTTGTTTTGATATTTTTTGAAATGCTTTTAAAGCAAATGGTAGTAAAACAATGCCAGCACTCACAATTCTTAAAGCTCCAACCTCAAATGCAGTTAATTGCTCTAGGCCTATTTTCATTAATAAAAAAGAACTTCCCCAAATAAGACAAAGTATTATAAACAACAACCAAGGAACATAAGAAGGTTTCAATGAAAATATTTTTATTACGAAGATGTATTTTTTTATTGTAAAAAGATATCTTTAAGCAAACACAATTGTTATGCCTACCATTCAACTATCTAATATTAGTACAAAAGCTCCAAAAGGTTTTTCAAAAGAAGCTACAAAAGTTAAAACGCAAAAATTAATAGAAAAGCTAGATGAACTGCAAAATGTATTATTTGCAGAATCTAAACAATCGGTTTTGGTGGTTATTCAAGGCATGGATGCAAGTGGTAAAGATGGTGTTATTAAAAACGTATTTGGTCATTTAAATCCACAAGGTGTTTCTGTAGCATCCTTTAAGGCTCCAACTGAACTAGAACTTAAACATGATTTTTTATGGCGAATTCATCAAAAAGTACCTGCAAAAGGAATGATTCAAATTTTTAATAGAAGTCACTACGAAGATATCCTCGTTACTCGTGTTCATAAATGGTGCGATGATGAAACAGCTAAGAAAAGAATGGAAGCCATTAATCATTTTGAATCGTTACTATCTAATCACAATCAAACCCAAATTTTAAAATTCTTTTTACATGTTTCTCCGGAAGAACAACAAATACGATTGCAAGAAAGAATGAAAGATCCAAGGAAAATGTGGAAGTATAATGAAAACGATTTTAAGGAAGCTAAGCTTTGGAATATTTATCAAAAAATGTATCAAGATTGTTTTAAATATTGTAACCAAGTGCCATGGACTATTGTTCCTGCCGACCAAAATTGGTATAAAGAATATGTAATTGCTAAAAAATTATACGATTGCTTAAGTGCTTTAAACATGCAATATCCTGGATTTAAAAAATAATTTTCTACTTATAAAAACTGTCGTACTTTTCATCTAATTAACTACAACTAAATTTATGTTTATGGGAATGATTAAAGAATTCAAAGAGTTTGCCATGAAAGGCAATGTAATAGATTTGGCTATTGGTGTAATTATTGGTGGTGCATTTGGTAAAATTGTTAGTTCATTAATAGATGATGTAATTACGCCACTTATACTAAAGCCTGCTCTAGATGCTGCTCATTTAACTAAGCTAGAAGAATTAACCATGTTTGGTACCGTTAAATATGGTAATTTTTTATCAGCCACCATTAATTTTGTCATTATTGCATTTGTACTTTTTTTAATTATTAAAGGTATTAATGCCAGTAAAAAAGCTGAAGATGCAGCACCTGCACCAGCTGCACCAGAACCTTCAAGCACCGATAAACTGTTGATGGAAATTAGAGATAGTTTAAAAAAATAAATATACCCATCATAAAAGCAACTCGTTTACATTCAATTGTAAACGAGTTTTTTATTTTCAATATTAAATGTGGCAACTATTTGGTGGATAACTATAGCTGTATTCTGCAATATTATTGCCCTGCAATTGCTTTATTTGCAAATAAATTTGTGCAGAGTGAACACTACCAACTATCAAATTAAGCTAGAACATTTTGAAGGTCCATTCGATTTATTACTCTTTTTTATTGAAAGAGATGAATTAGATA
>JBMLQZ010000006.1:0-1542 GCA_049241285.1 Chitinophagaceae bacterium
CAATACTGTAGAACAAAACACGACTACTACAGAACAAAACGCAAACATTGATGCCTTGGTTGATGCGTTAAAGAAAGATGGAATGGCACAAGGTGATGATGTAAAAGTGCAAATAGTCAATGGTAAAATTTCTGTCAACGGAAAGTTGCTAACGGATGAAGAGACGAAAAAGTATGCGTCTTTTATAAAATAGTATTATTTAAAGCACCATCTTCAAATGTTAGGTTGCTAATTTTGATATGATAATAAAAAAGCCAATGATTTACACTTAAAATCATTGGCTTTTTTATTATCATAATTATCAATATGATGTAAATCATATTTTTTAACACTAAATACTACAAAGTTTTCATAATTATTACTACATTACTTCTTATTAGTTTTTCTACATTTATGTGTCCAAAGCACATACCCTATGATTCCTAAATTAAAATCGTCTTTATTACTTATTACAACAACAGCTTTAATTGTAACAGCATCTGTAACAGCTCCTTATACAAAGATGTTTGGTAAAAACTACAAAAAAGGACAAGATTTTTTCTGTTGCAAAAACAATCGTTTAGTTGTTCATCATTATTATGCTGTAAACTTTTTGTGGATTGAAGTAGCAACAGGATATACAGAAGAAGTTGTTGGTAAAATAAAGCCAGAAGAGTGCAATGTTAAATGCGACTAATCTTACTATTTATAGATAAAAAAGCCTTCATTAATGAGGGCTTTTTTTATTCCAATTAAATAGTAATCTTAAGCTTTGATCTTTTGTAAAGTATTTATAAATCCAGTTTACAAAAATTTGAATCCTATTTTTTACCCCTAAAATCAGCATCAAATGTAATCCCATCCAAATTAGCCATGCAAAAAAACCACCTAAATGAATTTTAGGTGAAGGTATATCTACCACTGCTAAATTTCTACCAACTGTAGCCATACTCCCTTTATCTTGGTATTCAAATTCGTTTAGGTAATGTTTATTTCCATTTAGCATTCTTTCAATATTTAAAACTAAATTCTTGGCTTGATTAATAGCTACATTGGCTACTTGTGGATGACCATTTGGATATTTTGGTGTTTCCATGTATGCTAAATCACCTAGTACATAAATATTGTCGGTAGTTTCAATTTTGTTTGTTCTATCTACTTTTATTCTATTACCTCTTGCAATCCATTTTTCATCAATTCCATTTGGAATATTGCCTTTTATTCCAGCTGCCCAAATCACAGTTTTTGTTTCAATTTTGGCATCATTATTTAAAAACACAGTTTCTCCATCATAATCTTTAACTATGGTATTTGTAAGTACTTTAACGCCTAATTTATCTAAATATGATCTGCTTTCTTCACTGCTTTTTTCACTCATTGCTGGTAAAGTTTTACCACCACCTTCTAGCAAATAAATTTGCATTTGCGAAAAATCAATTGTTGGATAATCTTTTGGTAAAATATTTCTTTTCATTTCTGCCAAAGCTCCACTTACTTCTACACCTGTTGCACCACCACCAACTACCACAATGCTTAATAATTTATGAAGTGTTGATTTGTCTG
>JBMLQZ010000006.1:1552-3440 GCA_049241285.1 Chitinophagaceae bacterium
TGATAAAGCATTCTCTAAATTTTGAAGCAGTTGGTATTTAATGTTTAATGCTTCTACCGTAGTTTTCATAGGAAAAGCCCATTTTTCTAGCTGTTTGTTTCCAAAAAAATTGGTATTTGCTCCCATTGCTAATACTAGCAAATCATATTGAAATGTGCCAATTGAAGTAACAATTTCATTTTTATTTGAATGAATTTCTAGTAATTCCCCCATTCTTACTTGCACATTCTTACTTCCTTGAAATATTTTTCTTAGTGGAAATGAAATATTACTGGCATCTAAACCAGCAGTTGCTACTTGATAAAATAGTGGCTGAAATTGGTGGAAATTATTTTTATCTAATAAAGTTACGCTTACTCCTTTTTGATTATTCAGTGCTCTTGCTAGTTTTAATCCTGCAAAACCAGCACCTACAATTATGATATTCATCTTTTCAAATTTTATTCTACTGCAAATATAATTGTATTTTCAGAAAATATTGAAAATACAGTAACAATTTATGGAAAATTATTTACTTCTAAACAGCATCTTTGTAATATAAATATTGAACGATATGCAAGTATTGAAGTTTGGAGGTGCTAGTGTACAAGATATTGAACGTATTAAACAAGTAGCAAACATTGTTCAACTATACAAAAATGAACAACTTTTAATTGTAGTTTCTGCAATAGGAAAAACTACCAATGCTTTAGAAAAAGTAGTAGATGCTTTTTACAAACAACAGCCACAAACGGCTTTAGATTTATTTTCAGTTATTAAAAACCAGCACATTCAGTACGCAAAATATTTATTAGTAGTGCAATACAATAGTTGTACTCAAAAGTTTAATGATGTATTTACTGAAGTAGAGTGGTTGTTACATGATAAGCCTGTTAGGAGTTATGATTATTATTATGATCAAATAGTGTGTGTGGGTGAATTGTTATCGACCATTTTGGTGGAACATTATTTTAGAGAATGTTTAATAAACAGTAAGTGGGTTGATGTAAGAGATATTTTACGTACTGATAATAATTTTAGAGATGCAAATATTGACTGGAATAAAACTAAAGAAGCAGTAACTGCAATTAACTTTAATGCTGCACCTATTTATGTTACTCAAGGCTTTATTGGTGCAACAGACGATAATGAAAGCACTACTTTAGGAAGAGAAGGAAGCGATTATTCGGCTGCAATTTTTGCTAATTTATTGCAAGCCGATAAATTAACCATTTGGAAAGATGTTGCTGGTGTTATGAGTGCCGATCCTAAGCAATTTCCACAAGCTGTATTACTGAACGAGTTAAATTACGAAGAGGTAATTGAAATGGCCTATTATGGTGCACAAGTTATTCATCCTAAAACTATTAAACCTCTTCAAAATAAAGGTATTCCATTGCATGTTAAATGCTTTTTAGATACCCATTTGCCTGGAACAATTATTCATAATAAATCAATTAAAAATTTACCACCGATTTATGTAATTAAATCGAATCAAGTATTGATACATTGTAGTAGTCAAGACTTTTCTTTTGTTGGTGAACAACCAATGATTGATTTGTATGAGATGCTGAAACAACTAAAAGTACGCCCAAATATTTTACAAACAGGTGCAGTTAGTCTGCAAATTTGTTTCGACGATAATACCGATAAAATGGAGGAGTTGGCTTTTGCGGCTTCAAATATATTTCATGTAGAAGTTGAAAGAAACTTACAACTTTTAACCATTAGGCATTATTCCGATGAAATTTTGAACAGTTTAATTAAAGATAAAACAGTTGTTCTCATGCAAAAAACAACCTCAACTGTACAAGTTTTGTATCGCTAATTGGTAAGATGCTTTTTTAACATTCCAAAAAAATCGTCTTCTGTAAATGGTTTTACCATTACATCATTGATACCAGAATCT
>JBMLQZ010000007.1:0-2268 GCA_049241285.1 Chitinophagaceae bacterium
ATGATTGATATTCGTTAGACTGATACCAACTATTTGCATCATCTAACGTAGGAAATGTAATCATAACTGGAAAGGTAGGTTTTGCATTCCCTTCCTTAACTTCAAATGGTCCTCCAATTACAATATAGTTTCCATTAAATTGTTGTACTGTGCTTGCTACTTTTTCTCTATAAAGTTGCATTGCATTTTCGTCTTTAATTTCTAATACATCGAAATAACAATAAGCTGCCATAATTATTTATTTTTTTTTGCAAAGCTTCATTGTTATTTTTTGGTTTTATTGAACAAATACGACTATTTTATTTTTTGATTCATTATTGTTGTATTCGTACATTTTTAAATGATCCATTAATTATTAAATCGCAAGTATTTAAAGGATCTACAGGGTTTGCAATATTGTTTACCGTAGGATCATAATTCATTCTTTTAGCTTTTATAATGAATGAACCATCTATTGTTTTAAGTTGTGTATTATGATTGGTTATGTTTAATAAACCTTCGAATACAACTCCAATTTTTGAATCTATATTACTAGACCAACTGCTTGTGTTTGATTCTTTGAATGAATAAGAATAGTAAATTCTTTTTAGTGCTGGTTCAGCAGTTCCGAATGTATAACCCTTAGCTAGTGTAGATTGAAGATTAGATTGGTTGATGTATAAAGTGATGTATTCATTGGCTGTATTAACACTTATGTTTGTTGTGTTTAAGCGTATATAAAACATACTATCATCAACACCAGTAGTTGCTGTAACAACTGCTTTGCCATACGATACATTCTTTTCTACATTTGTTTGATTTACAAAAACTAAGTTTCTGATTAAAGATGCCTCAATTGGTTCAGGTGAAATTGCGATATTATTATCTTTTTTACAAGATATGAACATGCAAAGAGTTAACACAAAAAGACTGATTCGTTGTATTTTTTTCATTGGTTTTGATTCTGCGGCAAAACAAGTTAAATTATAGAAGTAATGTTATCACATAAGTATGTGAATTATTGGTAATTGTGTTGTGAAATAAAAATATAACCATAACCATTAAACCGTATTTAGAATTCATAAAAAAAGCCTGACCCATTTTTGAGTCAAGCTTTTCAATTTAGCCTGTAAATTGTCTCTATTGCTTTGCTTTAAGTGCTGCTGTGATTTATTTTTTATTTATAATTTGATTGTATTATTTCAGAATAATCTTTCAATTTTCCTAACTTTTTAGTATTCATTTTTTATTCCTTGATAATTTTCCTTGTTAATATTTTTGTGCCATTGTGTAATTGAACAATGTAATGGCCTTTTAAATAATTTTTGATGTTTAGATTATATTGACCAGTTTTTACTTTTCCAATATTAATGTTTGTTAGTTGTTTGCCATTGTTGTCAGAAATAATTATGGCAGTGTAATCCTTCTCATTTAATCCAGAGTAATTCAACTTTAAGATGTCTCTTATAGGATTCGGACTTATGTTGATTGAAAAGTCTGTTATTAAATTATCATCTACATGAATTGCTTTACTATATTGAAAACTGCCATCATTACTTTTAGCATTTATTCTAAAATAACATTTGTTACTAAAATTGCTGTTATCAATCCAATCATACAATTCTTTTGATGCGGCTTTAATTATTTTGATAGTAGTATAACTATTGCCATTTTCACTTTTTTCAATCTCGTATTGATTTAAGTTTATTTCATCTGCAACCTTCCAAACTAAGTGTACACCATCCAATTGTTTAGTTCCAGTAAAACTGATAAAATTAACTGGTAAAATAGTACTGCTATTCGTTGTTAATTCAAATCTGTTATTGCCTGTACTTGCTGTTTCATTGGTGATATTTATTTTTAATTCGGTACTATTTGTAAGCAATGTAGTTGTATGTAAATAGTTATCTTTCAAATAATACTTTTTACCTGTTGTAGTTGGTAAATTTTTAACCAAAAAGTTATAGTTGCCAATTGGTCCTGTAAAGCCTAAAGGAATACTGGTAAACAAATTAGGTCTTCTATCAATAGCTAAAAATATAGTATCGTTGCAAATGCTATAGAAGTTTACATCAGGGTTAATCATTTTTAATGCATCCCATTTGTTATCATATTTTGAAGTATACATGTCACCCAAAATAAAGTCAAGTTTATCTGAGAAATTACCAATTGAGTCGGTTATTTCAAAAGTTAAAAACTCATTAGAATCATTACTACTAAATATAGTGTTTGGAGTACCAGTTGTTGGTTTGCTAGCTTCTGTAAACGTAATTGTATTATTGGTATTAC
>JBMLQZ010000008.1:0-4197 GCA_049241285.1 Chitinophagaceae bacterium
ATTAGCACCAGAGAAGGAGTATCCAGCAGATGAAGAACCACTTGTAAAAACAGCGTCGTTATTAATTATTGCATTTCCGCTAATTAATAATGTACCACTGCCAATTGTAACAGTTGCAGATGAAATAGTTAGATTACCTGCAATGGTTGTGGATGTACCTGTAAATGTTCTACTGCTACTAGACCCGCTTAAAGTTACAGCAACATTAGGATAAGGAATGGTATTCGGGTTGCCTGAACTTGCCCCTATAAATTCAATAAGTGCATTGGAAGAATAGGTATAAACAGGAAATCCACCTGATATATTTACTAAAAAGCCAGAAGAACTTGCTGCATTCGAATAAAATTGAATTTTTGATGACCCATTCATAGTTAATGAATTAAAAGGATCGGAACCAGAAGATGTTCTGTAAATTCTTCTACAAATTAAGGTTGCTCCATCTTCTATTGTCATAGAACCAGTATTTGCAGCATTGCCATCAATTCTAATATGTCCCAAATTTGCGCCACTACTTGATACATCAAAAGTTCCTGAAGTAATAATTATTTCTTTAGCATTTATTACTGCACTTGATCCTGTTCCCAAACTAGTAGTTCCAGTTTGTCCACTATTTAAAGCTACTTCAAAACGCCAATCTAAGCCAGTTACTATATTCCAATTTGAACCAAATAATGCTCTAGAAGCACCTACAAATTTTAATCTACCTGTACCACTTGTAATAATACTGTTTGTATAAGTAGTACTTGGACCATTTAAGGTACCGCTTAGCTCTAAAGTAAAGGCATCAATAGCCAAATTAGTACCAGTTGTTGTTTGTAGTGTTAAATTATTACAAGCGGCATTTGCTGTTAATGTAACCGTGTGGCCATTTGCAATAATAACGTTATCCGAGCTTGTTGGAACAATGCCTCCAACCCAAGTACTCCCATCATGCCAATTACCAGTGCTGTTAGATGTAATTTGTCCTTGCACTGCAAATGCAACTAAAAAAGAAACAATTGAGAATACAATTTTTTTCATACTGCAGTTCGTTTTAAGTTTTTAATTTTTTTTATAATCTTCTCAAAGTAATAAAAAAAATACTTAAAATAGTTACTTGTTTTTAAATTTTTATTGAATTGGGGCTTGTGTATTAACTTTTATATTCCGTTTTTAAAATTTAAATCCTAAAATAGATATCGAATTACTATAGTTTCTACTATTGTGTGTTTATATTCTATGATTGGAAATTCCTAAATAATGAAAACATAATTCATAGAAAAATCATTCTATAAATTCTTGAAATTATTAGAGCAACTGTATTATTAAGGTATTTTAATTGATAAATATTTCTAATGCATAATCAATCCTCTATTTAATTATTAGTGCAACTTTCACTCACATTCTTTGTTTAAGTTTGCAACATTCTATTTTATTAATATAGTACATATCTATGCAATTATATACGCCTTCCATTACAGAATACAAGCGTTTATTAACTAAAGAAGTCAAAATAGGTGATTTGTTATTGGGTAATCATCATCCTATTCGTGTTCAAACTATGACAACCACCGATACAATGGATACCCTTGCCACTGTTGAGCAAAGTATTCGTTGCATTGAAGCGGGTGCAGAATTGGTGCGTATTACAGCCCCTTCTAAAAAAGAAGCAGAAAACTTACAAAACATCAAAAATGAGCTACGTAAACGTGGCTATCACACACCATTGGTGGCTGATATTCATTTTACCCCAAATGCTGCAGAAATTGCAGCAAGAATTGTAGAAAAGGTGCGTGTAAATCCGGGTAATTATGTAGATAAGAAAAAGTTTGAACAAATTGAGTATACCGATTTAGAGTATGCTGAAGAAATAGAACGCATTACTGAACGCTTTACACCTTTGGTGAAAATTTGTAAAGAATATGGTACCGCTATGCGTATAGGCACTAATCATGGTAGCTTGAGCGATAGAATCATGAGTCGTTATGGAGATACACCCATGGGTATGGTAGAAAGTGCCATGGAATTTTTACGAATTGCTAGAAACGAAAGTTATCACAATATTGTACTGAGTATGAAGGCGAGTAACCCTCAAGTAATGGTGCAGGCTTATCGTTTACTCATACAACAAATGGATGCAGAGTTTGGCGAAATGTATCCTTTGCATTTAGGCGTTACAGAAGCTGGTGATGGTGAAGATGGTAGAGTTAAAAGTGCAGCAGGTATTGGTACTTTATTAGAAGATGGAATTGGCGATACGGTTCGTGTTTCATTAACCGAAGACCCTGAATTTGAAATTCCTGTTTGTAAAGATTTGGTGAAAAGATATGCATCTTCTCGTATAAATCATGCAAATGTTGGTATTCCAACAATTGATAAACTGCCCTATTCTCCTTTCACCTATCAAAAAAGAAAAAGTTTTGCAGTTGGAAACATTGGCGAAAATCAAGTGCCCGTTGTTATTGCAGATGTAAGTAAAATCAATGAAATTACTCCAAAGTCACTAGAAAGCATTGGTTATCAATACAATGCTGCTACTGATAAATGGAATATTAGCGATGCTGCTGCAGATTATATTTTTACAGGAAAAGCTGCATTAAACTTTGCTTTACCCGGAACATTAAAAGTAATTACATGGCCTAATCATTGGCAAGTAGCCGCTGATAAAGAAAAGTATTTTCCCATTTATGATGCAAAAGGCTATATAGATGCTGACACAAAAAGCCATATCAATTTTATAATGCTAGATTGCTTTAGCGACGAAACTGCTGTGAACGATTTTACTTATTTAGATGCATTGGCAAACGACAAATCGGTGGTATTGTGTTTAAGTAGTAAGCATACACATGCCATGCCTGCCGTAAGAAGAATGTTGATGGAATTGGTTGTACGAAAAATCGAGAATCCAGTTGTATTAATTGTAGATAGTAATTGGCAAACTGCCGATGAACATTTAATTCATTATGCAACAGAAGCAGGTGCTTTATTATTAGATGGTTTTGGTGATGGCGTTTGTTTTGGAATGACCAACAACAGCTATCAACAATCGCTTGAAAACAATCAACAATCTACAGGAAGAACGTATTTGCAAAATCAGTCTACCGAACAGTTTATTAATAATACGGCATTCTCTATTTTACAAGCTACAAGAACAAGAATTTCCAAAACCGAATATATTAGTTGCCCTAGTTGTGGTAGAACCTTGTTCGATTTACAAGAAACAACGGCCAAAATACGCAATAGAACCAATCATTTAAAAGGTGTAAAAATTGCCATTATGGGTTGTATTGTAAATGGTCCTGGAGAAATGGCTGATGCTGACTTTGGATATGTAGGTAGTGGTGTTGGAAAAATTACATTGTATAAAGGAAAAGAAGTAGTAAAGAAAAATATTAATAGCGAAATTGCTGTAGATGAATTAATTAATTTATTGAAAGAAAATGATGCTTGGGTTGAACCAGCTTAAGCAATTAATGGTTCAGCTATTTGCATTGCAGTTTTCGATAAACGGAAGTTGCCTATTACATTCTATCATAATTAATTAAGCCTGCTTACTTTTACCAAGTATGCCTTATTTCAATTTTACAGATACCATTAATTTGCTTTCAAAACTTACGCCTACACGTTTGTGGAATGCTTGTAAAGTAGTAAGTAGTTATCAATTAAGCAAGCTGCTTAAAAAGCCTATTCAATGGGGTTATCCTATATCTATTTCTTTTGAGCCAACTACTAGTTGTAATTTACGCTGCCCTGAATGCCCTAGTGGATTAAGGGAGTTTACTAGACCAACTGGCATGCTTCAGAAAGATTTTTTTAGAGAAACAATTGATGATATTGCTAAAGAAATTCTTTACCTCATTTTTTACTTTCAAGGTGAGCCATATTTGAATCCAGATTTTTTAGATATGGTAAAATATGCAAGTCAAAAAGGTATTTATACAGCAACAAGTACCAATGCTCATTACTTAACAGATGAGAGAGCTAAAAAAACAGTTGAGAGTGGATTAGATAGATTAATTATTTCAATTGATGGAACTACACAAGATGTATATCAACAATACAGAGTAGGAGGAAAGTTAGATAAAGTAATAGAAGGAGCTAAAAATATTGTAAAATGGAAGAAAGCCTTAAATAGTAGCAAGCCGTTTGTATTTTTTCAGTTTTTGGTAGTAAAACCCAATGAACATCAAATTGAAGAAATAAAGAAATTAGGTGCAG
>JBMLQZ010000009.1:0-7354 GCA_049241285.1 Chitinophagaceae bacterium
GAAGCTTTGAGAATGATGATGGTAAAACGGGGTAATTTAAACAGAGAATTGGCTCAAATTGGTGAAGAAAGTGGTGAAGGAACAGAAATACAAACCATTACCATGTTTAAGCTGATGAAAGCTTTTGAAAAGGTAATGCAACGTGTTCATGATAGGCAAAATAAACCTGTTCATACAGTAGTTAGATACAATTACACAATGGAAGGAAGTAGAGAACACATGCTTTCTTTTGTAAAACAAGAAAAAACAGTTGCCTTTGAAAAGGTCTTTGAATTGTGCCAAGATAGAATTCATGCATTGTTTTTATTCTTATCATTATTAGAATTATCTCAGCAACGTTACATGACTTTATTAGTGGGTGAAGGAAGAAATAATTTTATTGTTGAATGGAATGAAAAACGTGATGAAGAAATTGCCATTCATCCTGAGATTGATGAAATGAAATTTGATAATAATGACGATATCATTACAGTTGATACAGAATTGAATTAAACTGTTTATTGAAAAATATGCAACAATATTGGATGTTTTGAAGTACGAATTATCGTATCTAATTTTTCTAAAAAATTATACGATACCATTGGGCATCCTAAACTATTGCAAATAGGAAAAGGATAAGGTTCTTTATCTGGAACACAATCATAAGCATGTAACACTACATTTCGTTTAAATGCATTGTTATTACTATTATCTAATCCAATTAATTTATACGCCTTTCCAAATCTTCCTTTGTATTGATAACTTATTTTATAGCTTCCTAAACTACTACAACCACTCTCTACTGTATTCGAAAAAACCACTTTAGTGGTAAATGCTTTGTTGCCACTCCCATGTGCTACCAATCCTTCATGAATAATCATTTTACGTTTGTAATCGTAAACAAAAAACCTGTTTTTACCACTAGGTAAACTAAAATCAATTAAAAAATAAATACTTGGGTGAAAGTTTTTCCCTTTTGTTTTTTGGATAATACTATTAGCTTCATTTCTTAATTTAAGTAAAGTAATTTTTCGAATGTTTTTTGGTGAGTTGCTGGTTGATTTGCTATTTGAAGTAACAGGCTTATAATAATGAATTAATATAAAAAGAATCAGCAAAATTGCTGAAAGAATAATACAGATTCTAAGGAATAGTTTCATGCAAAAGGCATTTACCTATTTAGATGCAACTTTCACCTATTTACATAAAAAAACTGCTCTTGTAAAAGGAGCAGTTTTGAATACTTATTTATCAGAAAAATATTATCCTCCAATTGAATAGCTATGAACCTGAACTTGTTGATGTAATAATGCTCTCACTGAGTTGGCAATGGCATCAGCATCATAATTACATTCTTTATACAATTCTTTTAATGTACCATGTTCAACCAATCTATCAGGTATACCTAACATTTTCACTTCTGCTTGATAATTGTATTTTGCCATAAATTCTACAATAGCACTTCCAAATCCTCCAATTACGGTTCCATCTTCTACCGTAACCACTTTTTGAAATTTGGCAAAAACTTCATGTAATAAATTTTCGTCAAGCGGTTTAACAAATCTTAGATCATAATGAGCTGGATTAATTCCCTCAGATCTTAAAGTTCTAATAGCAGCTTGTGCAAAATTTCCAGGATGTCCAAAGCTAAGTATAGCTACTTCTTCACCATCTTTTAATTTTCTTCCTTTTCCTATTTCAATTGCCTCAAATGTTGTTTTCCATTCTGGCATTACCCCCTCACCTCTAGGGTAACGTATTACAAAAGGATATTGAGTGCCATCTAACTGAGCAGTGTACATTAAATTTCTTAATTCTTGCTCGTTCATTGGAGCACTAATAATCATATTTGGTATACAACGGAAATAAGCAATATCATAACATCCATGGTGTGTAGGGCCATCTTCACCTACTAAACCAGCTCTGTCTAAACACAAAACAACTGGTAGTTTTTGTATAGCTATATCATGTACAACTTGATCAAATGCACGTTGCATAAACGAAGAATAAATATTGCAAAATACCCTCATTCCTTGTGTTGCTAAACCTGCACTTAAGGTTACTGCATGTTGTTCACAAATACCCACATCAAAAGCTCTATGTGGCATTTTTTCCATCATAAATTTTAGAGAAGATCCGCTTGGCATTGCAGGTGTAACACCCATAATGCTTGGATTATTTTCTGCCAATTCAATAATTGTGTGACCAAATACATCTTGGTATTTAGGAGGTTGTGGAGCAACAAAAGTTTTCTTTACAATTTCTCCAGTTATTTTATCAAATAAACCAGGAGCATGCCATTTGGTTTGATCTTTTTCTGCAAGTGCATAACCTTTTCCTTTAACCGTTACAATATGTAAAATTTTAGGTCCAGGAATTTCCTTTAAATCTTTGAGTGTATCAACCAATTTGGTAATGTTATGTCCATCAATTGGGCCAAAATAACGAAGTTTCAAGGCTTCAAATAAGTTACTGCTACTATTCACCATGCCTTTTACACTTTCGGCCAATTTATGTGCAACCGATCTGCTTAAACCTTTTCCAACGGGTAATTTACCCATCATTTTCCAAACATCATCTTTTAGCTTATTGTAAGTGGGAGATGTGGTAATATCTGTTAAATATTCTTTTAAAGCACCTACATTAGGGTCAATACTCATGCAGTTGTCATTCAAAATAATCAACACATCACTATCAGCAACACCAGCATGGTTCATGGCTTCAAAAGCCATACCGGCAGTCATACTTCCATCACCTATAATGGCAACACTTTTTCTATTCTCACCTTTATATTTTGCAGCCATTGCCATACCTAAAGCTGCTGAAATTGAAGTAGATGAATGACCTACTCCAAAAGTATCGTATTCACTTTCGCTTCTTTTAGGAAAACCACTTAAACCACCATATTTTCTATTAGTAGGAAAAGCATCTCTTCTACCGGTTAAAATTTTATGTCCGTATGCTTGGTGACCAACATCCCAAACCAATTGGTCGTATGGAGTATTGTAAACATAATGTAAAGCAACAGATAGCTCTACCACACCTAAACTAGCTGCAAAATGACCACCATGCACACTTACCACATCAATAATATATTGCCTTAATTCATCACAAACTTGATGTAGTTGTTCTTTGCTAACTTTTTTTAAATCTTCTGGGCTATTAATATTTTTTAGCAAAGTGCCTGGTAAAATTTCCATGAAAGCTAATTTTTGTAAAAATAGTGTTTTACTACTTAGAATCGTTTTTCAACTATCCTTAAACGCAACTTAAACTAATTTGTTCGCCTTTTAAAAAAAATCTACCAAATACAAAAGCTATTTGCCTTTAATAACTTTTTTATTACTTTCCCACTTTTGGGCGGTTAATTTTACTTGCATATGAAAAATAAGACAGGATTATATTGGCGTTGTCAAGTAGGTGGATGGTTGTTTTATGGATTGGTTTCTTTGTTTTTTATTCTAAGCCAACTAAATTCTAATCCACAGTTTGCTAAAAATTTCGAACCTACAAGATATTATCCAAGGTTGTTTATTTCTTTATTAACCGGATTAATAATTACTCATTTACTACGAATTTCTATTATTAAACTCAATTTACGTCCCCCAGAAATCAAACAAAAGTGGTGGCAAATTTTACTTTGTGCATTAACAGCCGCATATTTATACGGTTTGTTTAATAGTGCTTTAGTAGAAATTTTTGAACTATACGATCCTAAAAGAAAGTTTTCATTATTACAACGTTCGTACTACAATTTGTTCAGTGATTCTCCCATCATTTTTGCATGGACAAGTTTTTATTATCTATGGCATTATATTCAAATTAATACCAATTCTGAAATAGATAAAATTAAACTAGAAACAACGGTTAAAGATTTAGAGCTGCGTACAATTAAATCGCATATCAATCCGCATTTTATATTTAATGCACTAAATAGTATTAGAGCATTGGTAGATGAAAATCCAAGTAGAGCAAGAACTGCAATAACTGAATTAAGTAATATTTTAAGAAGCAGTATGCAAGTAGAAAAAATTGAAATTGCTCCACTTGAACGAGAATTAAATATTGTAAAAGATTATTTGGCTCTAGAATATATTCGTTTTGAAGATAGATTAAGGGTTGAATACGATATTAACGCAAACGCTTTGAACTTACCAGTGCCACCAATGATGTTGCAAACACTTGTAGAAAATGCCATTAAGCATGGAATTAGTAAACAAAAAGATGGCGGCTTAATAAAGATTATTTCAATAGTTTCAGATAATTACCATGAACTTATTGTACAAAACACTGGTGTATTGTCTGATGATTTTAATACTGACGGCTTTGGAATAGCAAGTACTCAAAATAGATTGAATCTTTTATACGGAAAACAAGCTAGTTTTGAATTGAAAGATTTAGGAAATGCTTTTGTAGAAGCTAAAGTGAGAATTCCTATTTAATTTAAAAGGAAAAATTAATTGATTTATGCCAATTACCGCAATTATAATTGATGATGAAAGATTAGCACGTAATGAGTTAAGAAAACTATTACAAGAACATAATGATATTGAAATTGTTGATGAAGCCTCAAATGTTGATGAAGGACTTGAAAAAATTGAACAACACAATCCAGATTTAATTTTCTTAGATATTCAAATGCCTTCTAAAACTGGTTTTGATTTGCTTGCAGAAATTGATAGAGCCCCTCATGTAATATTTACTACAGCTTACGATGAATTTGCTATAAAAGCTTTTGAAGTAAACGCTTTAGATTATTTATTAAAGCCAGTAGAACCAAAACGATTGAGTGATGCTATTGCAAAGCTGCATGATGAAATAAACAAAGAAAAAACAGAGGCTCAAACACCTAATTACAACAAATCTATTTTAAACGAAAATGATCAGGTTTTTGTGAAAGATGGGGAACGTTGTTGGTTTGTAAAACTCAACGAAATAAGGCTTTTTGAAAGTGTGGGCAATTATGCTAAAGTGTTTTTTGGAACCAATAAACCACTCATTTTAAAATCGCTGAATGCACTTGAAGAAAGATTAGATGAACGAATGTTTTTTAGAGCCAATAGAAAGCATATCATTAATTTAAGATGGATTGAAAAGATTGAACCTTACTTTAATGGTGGATTAATAGTGGATTTAAGAGGAGGTGAAAAAATTGAAGTTAGTAGAAGACAAACTGTGAAGTTTAAAGAAATGATGAGTTTATAATTAAATACAAATCATGAATTTTAATGATTCCCTTTCTTGAACGAAAGGGAATTTTTATGCTAATTAACCTTTAAAAGAAACCATATGAAATTTTTATATATTAGTTTATTTTCTGTAATAATGTTACAGCAATCTTATGCTCAAAACATTCAAACAATTATTAATGAAACGGAAGTAGAACGTATTGAAAAAATATTGGCTTCAGACGAAATGCAAGGTAGAAAAGTATTTACACCAAGTATAGATAAAGCAGCCAATTTTATTGCAGCAGAATTTAAAGCCGCTGGTTTACAAACCATAAATAAATCAACTGGCTACTTGCAAAATTTTGTAATGGTAAAACCCAAATTTGTTTCAGTAGCCGGTTTAGCCAATAACGATTCAATAGATGCTAAGAATATTATGGTAATTACTACACAGCCTACAATTACCGTTAATGAAAAAAGTAATTATACCACATTTTCTATTACTAAAGGAAGCAACATTTTTGCCGAAGCTCAACGAATATCGCAATTACAAACAAACGCAATAGTATGGGTAGATACTAGCTTTTCAAAAAGTTTCGGCAGATTGAGTTTTTTAAAAAGGCAGTTATTGCAATCAAATAATAGTATTGTTTTTGTATTAACGCCTTTTGTGCCTCAAACATATTCTTTCACTGCTGTTCACCAAATTACCGAATTACCCGCTGCTAATGTGGTAGGAATTTTACCTGGAAAAACAAAACCCAATGAGTATGTTATTTTTTCTGCTCATTACGATCATTTAGGACTAAGCAACAAACCCATTAATAACGATTCTATTTATAATGGTGCTAACGATGATGCAGCCGGAACAACGGCAGTAATTATGTTGGCTAAATATTTTTCAGCCATTAAAAACAATGACCGAACACTAATTTTTGCGGCATTCACTGCAGAAGAAATTGGTGGTTTTGGATCACAATATTTTTCAAAACAATACAATCCTAATCAAGTAATGGCAATGCTGAATATTGAAATGATAGGTACAGAAAGTAAATGGGGCAAAAATTCAGCCTATATTACTGGTTACGATAAAACAGATATGGGTAAAATATTACAAGCCAACCTAACCGGTACAGATTTTTCTTTTTATCCAGATCCATACATTAAAGAAGATTTATTTTACAGATCTGATAATGCAACGCTTGCAAGATTAGGTGTTCCTGCACACACCATTTCTACATCAAAAATGGATAATGAGCCCAATTATCATAAGTTATCAGATGAAATACAAACATTAGATATGAATAATATGGCTGCAATTATTCGTTCAATTGCACTTAGTGCTACATCAATTATTAGTGGAAAAGATACTCCTTCAAGAGTAAATACCAAAGATTTAGAATAATTGATAGAAATAAAGTTGAACAATTCTTAATAAAAGAATTTGTATTTAATACCAATAAAAAAGCCCCAATTATGGGGCTTTGTAGCGAAATCGGGATTTGAACCCGAGACCTCAGGGTTATGAATCCTGTGCTCTAACCAACTGAGCTATCTCGCCATTTTGGGCTGCAAATATAGTAGCTTTTTTTAAAAAGCCATGTTTGATGAAAAAAATATTTAACTACTATGGTCAGCCACAATTACCCACTTGCCTTTTATTTTTCTCAATAAAAGTGTATAGTGTCCACCAGCATCACCTACAGTTCTCTTTAAGTACCATTTGCCAACAACAAAATAATAGTCAATTGATAACTTTTGCATGCTTAAGATGGTAGTAGTTAATTTGCCCATTTGTACTGTATCTGGGTAGCTTTTTTTATAATTTTCTAGGGTTGTTTTATAGCCATATTTGGGGCCACTTTTACCAATAAATAACAAGCTGTCATTCTCCCAATAACCATGCATAAAAGCATTTATATTGCCTTTGTTCCAAGCATTTTCTTGTTCTTTCAACATTGTTTTAATGCTAGTCTCATCTTTATTTTGAGCGAAAGATGTTAAGCTAAGCAATAGTATGAATGTAGAACAAACGTATTTTTTCATGATGCAATTTTTTAAAAGAAATATAGCAGTAAACTTATGTAAAAATCATTAGATGATTACGTGTAAATTATTACCTTTCATTTATGGACTATAAACTGCACTTGCAAAAAGATAAAAGGCTTTCAACAATTTTGCATGAACATACATTTACGTTAGAG
>JBMLQZ010000010.1:0-5435 GCA_049241285.1 Chitinophagaceae bacterium
AGGTACACCCAGTTCCAGGATATCATCACACAGATTTTTATTTTGATCAAAACTGAAAAAGTGAAATATTTTCCAATTATTTTCGATTTTATGCCATAGGCATAATTACGTTGTATATAACTTAAATCTTTTTGTTCTCCACCTTCTGCATAGCGTATCCAATAAACCAATACCGGATTTGTACTATCAACAACTCCTTTTTTATCATAATTTATTTCATATACTAACGTATTTGAATTGTGGTTTCGTTGCAAATAAAACAACATGTTTTTTGACGTAGGAATAGGGAAACTATTTTGAATGGGTTGTGCTGTTTGTGCTTGAATATTTTGAGAACTTAATAACAAACTGCTTGAAACAAATACTATTATTACCATCTTAAGAATTCCATTTTTCCGATCATTTTCATCCATCAATTTCTTTGCATCCATTAAACGCTTATAAGCAGTAATGTTTGTAAGAATAGCCATGAGTGTAATGGGTATGGTAAATATGCTAATAGTTTCAAAAACATGAAAATCTATACCATCAATAAATAGCTTATAATCACCACCAATAAATGAACTTGTAATTCCACAAGCAAGAGCCGTTATTCCTACTAAAACTACCCTTTCTGGTCTTTGCATTAAGCCACTTTTCAAAGCAATACCTAAGCCTTCTGCTCTAGCTCTTGTATAACTTACCATCATAGATCCAATTAAGGCAATAAATGCAAATAATGAACTGAAAAAATAATGATGGGCAACTAAGTAATAACAAATGCCAAGAAACATTACTAACTCACTATATCTATCTAACACAGAATCGAACATTGCACCAAAACTGCTACTCATATTTCCTAAACGAGCAACCTGACCATCAAGCATATCAAATAATCCAGCAAATAATATGAGAGCACCAGCCCAACCTACATAACTTAAATCTCCTCTATTACCTTCTTCTGCACCTGTAATAAAAATAATGGCTACACCAATATTTAAAAACAATCCAATTAAGGTAACTGTATTAGGTGTAAAACCAATCTTAATTAAAAGTTTTACAAATGGGTTGATAATACTATATATGAGCAATTGAAGTTGATCTCTTAACGGTTTTTTTTGTTTCATTTCATCAAAATATCATTTTAAAACGACGGCAAAAGTAATCTTAAAAATCAAACTTAAATCTACCTCTTATACCTATTGTTGAAACATCTGGATTATTGGTGTAAGTAAATCTTCTCACCACATCAATTCTAATTAATTTAAAAATGTTTCCAATACCTATGCTACCTTCTATATAGGGTTGGCTACCTAATGAAAATGTATAAGGAGTGCCGTTTTCATATCTTGGTAATTGATATACCGCATTTGTTTTTGTAGGATTATTTTCATCTCTTAACCCACCGTATAAAATTTTAAACGACATTCTTTCACGCCATTTCAATTTTTTTAGAAGTGGAATTTTATTGAAGAAAAATCCATTGAAATTATAATCGATACTTACAGATGCAAATTGATCACTTACAAACTCTAAGAAGTTCATAAGATTGTACGAGTTAAGTTGATAAGCAAAAGTTTGATTGGCTCTATGAATGGTTAATAAAGGAAAAGGAACTTGCCCAAATGTTACGCCACTTTCTGCCACAATATCTGCATAACCTAACTGTGATAAATAAAAACGTTTGTAAAAATTAAATGATACTGCTTGATAGTTATACTCACTTTGCATAACACCTTTTACGCCAGCAGCAACACGTAATGTGAAAATTGGATAACGATTAATGATTGGTATACGATAAATTTTACCTTGATAAAATTGTTCTTTAGGAGCCCATCTTAATTCAGCAGAAAATTCTGAAATAGTTAAATTTCTTACATCGAATGGAGTGCCATTTTCAATTTTTGTGTATTGAATTGCACCAGCAGGAGTTTGATTCCAATACTTAAATCCAAAGTTGTAAGAGAGGCGACTAGGAAATTCTTTTACATAGTTTACTTTAAAAAAACGATTGTATAAATACTTGTCGTTATTACCTCTTTTAAATGAAAGTAAAAAGTTATCTTCTTGTACAAATTGCAATTCTTGCCCAGGTATTTTAGTGTCTTGTTGATAGCTTACTTTTAAATAATTTAAAGGAAAACCATACACCGATTTTTTGTTGAAAGAATATGCTGCACTACCAAAATACTTCACCTTTTTATCTTTAAAGCCATAAGCAGCATAGGTTTCAAAATAAAGCGTTTTACTTAGTGCCTCAGTAGTTCTTCCACCAAAACGAAGTTTAAAGCCTTCTACCGGATTAAAACTATAAAAAGCATTTGCGGGTCCAATTTCAAAATATGGGGTGAGGCGTTTGTAGCCAGCCACTAAAAAAGTTATCCAATCTAGTGTACGCTTAAACGAGGTCATGTTTTGTAAACTATCTACATTGGTATATACTTTTGCTTCAACATTGGTTAAAGGGGTGTGTCTGTATTTTTGTAAAATGCTATCAGATTTTGGTAAATCAGCATTCAACTCTGCAAACTCTAATTTGCTATTATATAAACTATCTTCTCTAGGTTCATTAATAATAAAATCTTTGTACGATACACTTCTTTCACCAAAAAATCCTTTTGATTTTGTTAGAGCAAATTCTGCTCTCATAGTGCTTTTAGATAAAAAATAACGTTCATCTGAGGCCTTTTCAAAATTTTGATCTATTCTAAAGTTTCTAATAAAATTTATGCTAGAATATTTACTCATAGATAAATCAACCTTTTGTACAGCGTAATTGCTATCTAGGGTTATATAAATATTTCCTTTAAAAAGTAAGTCCTCAGGATTACGAGGGTAGAAGTTTAATTTTACCAATTTTTGATTGCCAACAGTAATGGTGTCTTTTATAAAAAACATGTAAAAAGTAGGTGCTAAATCTGCAATAGGACTTAATACTTGTTGTGTGAAAATATTGATATCGTTTTGATACACATCAACATCTTCATACAATCTATTTAAGTAAGAACTTATACCCTTAGTATCTATAAATTCTCCAAAATTTACTTTTTTATCAGCCAAAATAATAGAGTTACTTTTTTCTGGCTTCTTTTTGAAATAATACTTTGACAATGTTTCTTCCATATACACTGGTAATAAAGTTTTACCATCAAAAGAAGTGGTATCAAGGTTTTCAAAAATAAATTTGTAATTTTTTAAAGGGGCAGCTTGAGAAAGTTTTTCAGCCAAATTACTGAACGATACTTTTACTTTTTCGTATTTCTGATATTCAACACAGTCATATCTTCCTGGTCTATTTTTATCTTTATTGGCAATTACTTTTCTAATAAGTTCAACTGCAGGATTGTTTTTATTGGTATACTTTATTTTTTTTCTGCTGCTAACCACTACCACATCTGTATTATTATCTTGGGCTAAACTAACCGTAATTTCTTGTGAAACTTGCGGAACAATTCTTCTTACCTCTGTTTTATAACCAACATAAGAAATAGTAAGATTAGAAAAATTTTTGTTAATAGAAAGATTAAAATAACCTTGTTCGTTAGTAGTAGTTCCTATTTTAGTTCCGCTAAAAAATACGTTAACAAATTGAATAGGTTTACCAGTTACAGCATCTTTTACTATGCCTCTAATAGCTGTTGCTTGGCTAAAAGATTGCACATAGGTTAGTAATAATAATAGTGGTAATATTTTTTTTATAAACTGCATAAAACTGTTATTTAAACACAAATTTTTTTTGTAGAAAATAGTTGTAGGTAAAGCCTACTAAAAGAGATACGATAATTTTAGAAAAAAAGTAACTAATACCTATATAATGGGTAATAACAAAAACGCCAACATTATTGAGTATTAGGTTACCAATCCAAACGGATATGTATTTGATAATTTGAGAAAGAAGCGAATGATTTTTTTTCTGAAAGACCCAATTTTTACTTATGGTAAAATGTGTTATACCACCAACTATGGTACCAATGATATTGCCGTATAGATACCAAACTTTAAAAAGTTCAACACAAATAATTGTAGTAATATAATCTACAACAGATGCTGTTAGTGATGCCGCTTGTGCTTTTAAAAAAGTAACCATGCTTTTTTATAAATTAGTATATGCCACAATTATTTGTAGTAGCATATTCGCATAAATTCCAGCAAGCAAATCATCTAACATTACGCCCAAACCACCAGGCAATTTTTCTAATTTTCTAATAAACAAAGGCTTTGTAATATCAAAAAATCGAAACAAAACAAACCCTACAAAAACTGCTTTAACGTTATTTGGAACAGCAATAAGTGTTACACACATTCCAGCAATTTCATCTATCACTACCTTACTACTATCTTTTCCCCAAAATGGTTCCACTATATTGCTACAATAAATACCATATGCTGTAACTAAAAATGTAATAGCCAGTGTAATGTTATTGTTTGTATGCTCAGGTAAACAAAACAACCAAAGCAAACAAGTAACTAAAGCAGCAATGGTACCACCACCTTTTAGGTAACCAATACCTATACAACTGGCTAATACTTGATGTAGTTTTAGCATAATGCATCTACCACATCTTGATAATAATCTAAACCAAGATGGGTAATTAAATCTTCACCCATAATATGCCTTAAAGTATTTTGTAATTTTATTAGTTGCTTGAAAATATCATGTTCAGGACGTAAACCTGGTGCTGTTTGTGGCGATTTAAAATAGAATGATAGCCATTCTTGAATACCGCTCATCTCAGCTCGTTTTGCAAAATCCATAAACAATGCTAGGTCTAATACAATTGGAGCTGCTAAAATAGAATCACGGCATAAAAAGTTAATTTTTATTTGCATGCCATAACCCATCCATCCAAAAATATCTATGTTATCCCAACTTTCTTTATTATCTCCATGAGGTGGATAGTAATTGATACGTACTTTATGATATAAATCTCCGTATAATTCAGGATTAATTTCTGGCTGAAAAATATCTTCTAATACACTTAGTTTAGAAACTTCTTTCGTTTTAAAATTATCTGGTTCATCTAACACATATCCATCTCTATTACCTAAAATATTGGTAGAAAACCAGCCTTTTACACCTAATGATCTAGCACTTAAACCTGGTGCTAAAATAGTTTTCATTAAAGTTTGACCAGTTTTAAAATCTTTACCAGCTATTGGTGTTCCTGTTTCTTTTGCTAATTCTTCTAATGCAGGTATATCTACTGTTAAGTTAGGAGCACCATTTGCAAATGGAACACCCAATTTTAAAGCAGCGTAAGCGTAAATCATACTTGGTGCAATAGCAGGATCATTATTTTTCAATCCCTCTTCAAACTTCCAAATGCTTTCATGTACTTCAGAAGGCTCAATATATTTTTCTGTAGAACCGCACCAAACTATTACTACTCTTGTACAATTATTTTCTTTATGAAAATTTTGGATATCATCTATTAAAGCCAAAGCCAAATCGTATT
>JBMLQZ010000011.1:0-2792 GCA_049241285.1 Chitinophagaceae bacterium
TTCGCTGTTGATCTGCATAGGCGTCGCACTCTTGTACGTTAAGCACTACATTCAACTAAAGAGAAGTAAAAAATGAAATCGGCAGCGAAAATAATGGAAGCAAATAGATCACACAATTAATTTTTACTGTGATCCTGAGGAACGTTGTCATCCTGAGGCATGTAGCTTCTCTCTAATCAATATTATAAAACCGAGTACTTTAAAAACAAACCACCATAGCCAATTTGATTACTTATAATTAGTTTATTTACACTATTACTATTAGTAATTCATTAGATAACTGAATGCCTTTTCTAACAGGGTCAAAACTATTCCAAGCTTTAATATCTTTCTTTTATAAATTTACTATAGTAGCGATGCTTAAAAGATTTACTTAATGATTTTTTCAGGCAAGTTTTTTTGTTTCTTTTGGGGTTTGTGAATAGGGTTAATATACTTGTTACTACCGCTTAGTTTTCTTTCTCCAGGTGGAAGATTTTTACGCATTTCATTTAATTGTTGAATTTGCTTTTTGTTCATGGCTTTAATTTTTTTGGGTGATTAAAAAGATTGATTTGTTCAACGTTACAAAGCTTTTCAATTGTTAAATCAAGAGTTGTTATCAAAGTACGTAAATAAATAATTCAAAAGATGTCATCATTAATCAAAAAATGAAAACTTATCTTTATTCAACTAAATGTTCTTCATGTTTACCATCATTCTTCCAATAGCAATACTTATTTCTGTAATAATTATCTACAGAGAGTATTTAACTACTATCAACAACCTTAAATTGAATGCTTTACCTAAATGGTTGGCAATCAGCATAAAAGCATTGTTACATATTGTAGCATTTTTTATTGTAGTTATAGGCGGAATAATAACTGCATTAATATTTTCTACTGACAATAAAAAGAAAAAAATTTAATAGTATTTGCTTCAATTAGTAAATATCACTGTGGTTCGAAAAGTTCATTAACCATTTTGTATTCACCACATAGCTTTTCTTCCTAACGAAGAAAAAAGCTAACCACCAATACTCGGTGAGATGCCTCGTTCCTTTTCAAAACAAAAACTTGTTTGTAATTATATTCTTTTCGAACCAAAAAGCCACCAAATAAGTGTTACTTTTGATATGTCCATACGAAGAAAAGCTCCGTCAATTATAGAAAATTCCTGACAATAAAACAAACTGCATACAACTTTACCCTATATTCACATTTCAATTAAAAAGCCGATTACGAAGAACCTTAAAAAGTTGAGTAGTAATTGGCATTTTTATTGGGTTAACAAAATGCAAACATGCAGAATTACAGAAAAACAAGCAACTTTGCAATAATTTTAACCCCTATTGTATGCCTCGTTTTATATTTTTTGCTTGTATTTTGTTTACTCAAATTAGTGCTATTGCACAAACACCTGTAAAAGTTGCCGTTTTTGTACCCTTATATGTAGACAGTGCTTTTACGAATAACACATATAAATTGGGAAACACAACCTTACCCAAATACATGTTATCTGGTTTAGAGTTCTACAATGGTGTTCAATTAGCCATAGATAGTTTAAAAGCCGAAGGAAAATCTATTGAAGTACTTATTTACGATAGCAAATCTAGTAATAGCATAGAAAGCATTTGTAACCAACCTGCTTTTGAAAATGTATCGCTTATGATTGCTCAGTTTAATAATAGATCTGAAGTAAAACCATTAGCTGACATTGCTTTTAAAAAACAAATTCCTTTAATTTCTGCTACTTTTCCTAATGATGGTGGTGTTACTGACAATCCTTTTTTTGTTCTATTAAATACAGGCTTAAAAACACATATTGACGAAATATACAAGTATGCACAAAAGTATTATGCCACAAGCAACATCATCTATATAAGAAAAAAAGGTGCTCTAGAAAATATGCTTTTCAGCTATTTTAATTCAGCTACAAAAAATACAGCAGCAATACCTTTAAAATACAAAATAATAGAGCTGAATGATGGTTTTACGCAAGATCAAATTACGGCTGTAATTGATAGCAACAGAAAAAACACACTAATTTGTGGCAGCTTAGATGAATCATTTGGTCTTCAATTAGTAAAAACACTATCTGGCTTAAAATCGTATCAAAGTACTGTAATAGGAATGCCAACTTGGGATAATATAAAAGAGTTAGATAGGTCTGATATAAAGGCAGTAACAACCATTTATACCACTTCTTTTTGGTATCGCAACATTGCACCATTGTATAATTATATTCAAAAAAAGTACAAGCAAAAATTGTTTGTAAAACCAAGTGAATGGGTATTAAAAGGGTTTGAATGCATGTATCATTTTGGTAGCATAGCTATCACAAATCCTACAGATTGTATCAATCACTTATCAGATAAAAAGTTTACATGTTTTAACGATTTTAATATACAACCAATTAAAAATAGTACAGCACCTACTACCATAAAATACCTAGAAAATCAACAATTGTATTTCATTAAAAAATTAGATGGACTAGTAATTCAGTAGACATTACATCAGTTTAATGGGTATTGTTTAACAATTTCAATTCTATTCAAATTTGTTTTTTCGACAAAAGGCATTACATTTGTCCACAAATTAAGTAGGTTTATATTATTTCTAGCATAGATTCTGTTGACATAAATAAGCAACCTCTGAATCAACAAAATTATCTGAAATTCAAGCCTATTAAACATTTAGCCATAAACAATCAACCGTAATGAGCCAAACTTCTAATATAATTATTGAGCAATTACTCTATAAAACAAGTAGCCTAAACATCCAAGAGGCTTTGGCTTTTTTTGCAAAAGAATA
>JBMLQZ010000012.1:0-2247 GCA_049241285.1 Chitinophagaceae bacterium
ATAATTCAATTGCCAAAGGTTCTAATCCATTTTCTCTAGCAGTTTGTGCCTTTGTTTTTCGCTTAGGTTTATAAGGCAAATAAATATCTTCTAATTCTGTGATGGTTGTAGCTGCATTTATTTTGGCTTGTAAAGCATCGGTCATTTTACCTTGCTCAGTAATTGTTTTTTCTATAAACGCTTTACGTTCTGCAAACTCTTTTAATTGCTTAGCTTCATCTTGTATTTGTTGAATTTGTACTTCATCTAAAGCACCAGTTGTATCTTTTCTATATCTGGCAATAAAGGGAATGGTTGACCCTTCTGCTAATAAATTTAATACCGCTTGAACTTGTGTAACCTTAATAGATAAGGTAGATGCAATGATAGATTCAATTGAAAAACTCATAATATAAATCGTTTACCGAAAAAATAAGAGCGGCGAAAGTAGTTGGATAGAACTGAATAACCATGCACTTTTAAAGGCTGTGGAGAAATAGTTTTTAGTATATTAAAGATTGAAAAATTAGACATAAAAAAGCCTTCATGTTTTGGATGAAGGCTATGATTAATAACTAATTAAAAAATTAATTTTGAGCGGTTAAACTTGCAACAAGATACTCTTGATTTAAACGAGCAATATTTGATAAAGAAATTTCTTTAGGGCAAGTTGCTTCACAAGCACCAGTATTGGTACAAGCACCAAAACCTTCTTTATCCATTTGTGCAACCATGTTTAATACACGAGTTTTACGCTCAGGATCGCCTTGAGGTAATAATGCTAAATGAGATACTTTAGCACTCATAAATAACATAGCACTACTGTTTTTGCACGCAGCTACACAAGCTCCACAGCCAATACACATAGCAGCTGCAAAACTATCATCGGCAGATTGCTTGTTAATTGGTAAGGCATTACCATCAACAGCATTACCAGTGTTTACACTTATGTAACCACCAGCTTGTATAATTCTATCAAAAGCAGAACGATCTACCATTAAATCTTTAATTACAGGAAAAGCATTGGCTCTCCAAGGTTCAACTGTAATAGTATCGCCATCTTTAAAGGCACGCATGTGTAATTGACAAGTAGTATTTGCTTGCCAAGGACCATGAGGTTTACCATCAATATACATTGAACACATACCACAAATACCTTCTCTACAATCATGGTCAAAAGCAATAGGTTCTTTACCCTCTTGTACCAATTGTTCGTTCAACACATCAAACATTTCTAAGAAAGACATTTCATGAGAAATATCTTTTACTTGATAGCTTACAAACTCGCCTTTGCTATTTGCATTTTGCTGACGCCATACTTTGATGGTAAGATTCATGCCTTTTTCCATAATTAGCCTATTTGTGATAATTAGACAATCTGTAATTGAAAAAACCTTGATTTTTCTTATTCAACGAAGAAAAATCAAGGATTCGTTTATTTATAATTTCTTTGACTTGGTTTAATTACATCGTAGTTTAATGGTTCTTTATGCAAATTCCAGTTACTGTCACCTGCATATTCCCAAGCTGCTACATACATGTAATTAGCATCGTCTCTTAAAGCTTCTCCTTCAGGAGTTTGATATTCTTCTCTAAAATGACCACCACAACTTTCGTTTCTATTTAATGCATCTACACACATTAATTCACCTAGTTCGATAAAGTCTGCTACTCTGTTTGCTTTATCTAATTCAGGATTCATTTCGTTGATGCCACCAGGAATTCTAACATCGCTCCAAAACTCTTTCTTCAAAGCTCTTACTTCTTCAATGGCTTGTTTTAATCCTTGTTCGTTTCTAGCCATTCCACATTTATCCCAAATAATTTTTCCTAACCGTTTATGGAAGCTTTCAACGCTTTTTGTACCGTTGATATTTTTTAAGGTATTAATTCTATCACTAACTTCTTTTTCAGCAGCTACAAAAGCTTCATGATCAGTGCTGATTGGCTTATTGTAAATTTCGTCTGCTAAATAGTTACCAATAGTGTATGGAATAACAAAGTAACCATCTGCCAAACCTTGCATTAACGCACTTGCACCTAAACGGTTAGCACCATGATCGCTAAAGTTTGCCTCACCTAAAGCATACACACCAGGTAATGTTGTTTGTAATTCATAATCTACCCATAAACCACCCATAGTATAGTGAACAGCAGGATAAATACGCATTGGCACTTCATACGGATTTTCACCAGTGATTTTTGCATACATATCAAACAAGTTACCGTATTTTTCTTTTACAACTTGTTTACCCATGGTTATGATTT
>JBMLQZ010000013.1:0-9004 GCA_049241285.1 Chitinophagaceae bacterium
TTGAAATTGCAGCAAAATATATTAAAGATGTTCCTACTGCTATTTGGAAGGTAATAAGAGAATCTAATGCATTGGTGAAAGATGTTTTGGAAAATGAAATAAATGTATCAAAGCAATTTGTTGATAGTACAAAATATACGATGCAAATACGAAGGGGTAAAACAGTAAAAAACTATTCAACAGCCTTTGCAAAAGCTTATGGTGCTAGTTTAAAACCCACCATTAATAAACAATTGCTTGCATCTGCAAATATGGTAGCAGATTGTTGGTATACGGCATGGGTAAATGCAGGCAAACCCGATTTATCTAATACACTAACTGATGATGAAAAAAATAGTTTATTAAAAGAAAAAAAATCTTTCAAACGTAATAGGCTTATTCAAGATGGGTTTTTAGTTGCCAAAAGTTACGATAAGAATTAATGGTGAATGATTCGGTTAAATAAATAATTGTATTTAGTTAGATAATAAATGCATGAGCTCTTTTTGAATTGCAACTGATTTATTTTGAGCATACCATTTATGGATGGTTTCTTTAATTATTTCCATTGGTGTTTCCTGCTGCTGTAGCTGAGTCATGATTATTTGCAGTTCATTTGGACGAGGCCCCCAATTGAAAAGCTCTTTTCGATGATTATTAATTACAATTAATTTAGGAATACTTCTACTTTTTCCATTGGTTAAATATTGATCCATCAATGGTAAGTTCTCATCTCTCAATAATATTTTACAATTAATCAATTTATGTACATTAGCCATTGCAGCAAGAACTGGAACAATTTGTGCAGCATCACCACACCAACTTTCAGTAAGTATTAACCAAGTTTGTGGTTCATTGATTGTTGATAATATTTCAATGCATTCTGGTAATAATGTTAGCGTTTTATCTACTCTATTCATTCTTGCCATATTCAACTTACCATAGGCTGTTAGCTCTTCACTTTGTTGGCTGCCTGTTACTTTTCCTTCATCAATTAATGTATTAGATAAGTTTCTATAATCGGCATAACTCATTCCTTTTTCAATATATGATTGATCTATAATGTTCATTATTTTCTTTTTTCAATTTTATCGTAAAATCCTCCATAGTTCACTTGTTTCACACCAGGTTCATTAAAGAAATCATGAGGAAATCCCATTTCTATATTACTTACTTCATTCAACCTGTTTATTTGTTGCTCAGAAAGGGTAATATTTACTGCTGCTAAGTTTTCTTGTAATTGTGTAAGCTTTGTTGCACCTACAATAGGTATACTTGAAAATGGTTGTTGCATGGTCCATTTCAATGCTACATGACTAGGTTGAGCACCTAATTCTTCAGCAATAGCCATTACTTCTTTAGTAATAGCAATACTACGATCATTTAATCGCTTACTGTTTTCAGGTAATCGTCCTTTATCACCTTTTAAATATTTTCCAGTTAATGCTCCTCCTGCTAAAGGAGCCCATGGTGTAACAGTTAAACCAAAATGTTTAGCCATTGGTAATAACTCTCGTTCTGGTGTTCTTTGAATAAGGCTATACTCTACTTGTAAGGCTACAAACTGGCTCCAGCCCATAAGTTCTGCCAGCGTATTTCCTTTACTAATTATCCAAGCTGGTGTATCACTAATACCTATATAATTTACTTTACCTTGACTTATTAAATCATCTAAGGCTCTCATTACTTCTTCAATAGGTGTTAAATTATCCCAAATGTGTAAGTAAAGCAGGTCAATAAAATCTGTATTTAAGCGTTGTAAACTTTGCTCAACACTACGCATTAAATTTTTGCGATTATTGCCACTAGCATTAGGATTGGTTAAGTTATCGAACAACGAATATTTGGTAGCAATTACAAAATAATCTCTGTCGTTTTGTGTTACAAATTCTCCAATAAATTTTTCACTGGTACCTTCTGTGTATCTGTTAGCTGTATCTATAAAATTGCCACCGTTATTTACAAAAGTGTCTAAAATGTCAAAAGAAGTTTGTTTGTCGGCTCCCCAATTCCATTCTGTGCCAAAACCCATAGTTCCAAGGCATATTTCGCTAACTTTTAATCCTGTTTTTCCGAGTAATTTGTATTGCATAAAATTGAAATTTCTATGCAACATTACAATTAATCAAAGCCAAAGTTGACGTTTAGAAATGATAGTGTAAGAATATTCCCAAGATAGAAAATTAGAAGCAGTTTATTTTTTTTTGCTGCTTTCTTTAGCGTAGTTCAATATAAAATCAATTGATTTTTGACTAGGAGATTGTTTCTCTAATTTATCTAGCTGCTTGATAGTGCGTTTTAGCGTTTTGATTTCTTTTTGTAAATCAATATCTTCTTTCATAGCAGTATCAATAGCTACTTTCAATATTGGCGAAGCTTCCCCATACAGGTATTGCATTAATTGCTCCTGCGAAAATTTTTCCATAATAAAATGTTCAGTAAAATGAAACAATATTTGCCTCAGTAGGGTGGGATATTATTAAAACGCAGTATTAGTTATTTTATTGTAGCAGCATTATTTTTTTACAAAAACAGAATCATTCACTATATAAATATCTTCACCATCTTTTTTTAGTAAGTACTTTTCTCTGGCAAACTTTTCTAATGCAGCAGGATTGCTATTAAGGTTGTTCAATTCTTCTCTGGCCTTACTAATTTCCGATTCGTAATAATTTTTTTTAACTTCTAAAGCTTGTAGTTTTTCTTTTTGTTCTAGTAAGTTAAATACATTACGTTGGTCAAAAAAGCACATCCAAATAATAAAAAATACAATGGCTAAAATGTATTTATTTGTTATAATAGAAGTAGCCTTTTTCATAATAGTTTCAACAATAATTACAATAATGCGGTAAATATACCTTCAAATTAAAAATGAAATTTGCAGAAATCTGTTTCTTAGAGCAATTGTGGATAGAAATTTAATGTTGCATAAGTGTTTGCTAAAATGTTCACACTGTTTAAAACTACAAATGTATAAACCCTACTTTTACATTGAAACAACCAAGAGTTTGTATGGAATTAAACAGTTATATAGATCATACTTTATTAAAACCTACTACCTTAATTGCTGATGTGGAACAACTTTGTAAAGAAGCTATTGCGTTTCAATTTGCATCGGTTTGTATACCACCTAATTTTGTAAAACTAGCTAAGCAACATACACAAAATACATCTGTAAAAGTGGCAACGGTTATTGGTTTTCCTTTTGGATATGCAGCCGTAGAATCTAAAATTGCAGAAATACTGTTAGCAATTGTTGATGGTGTTGATGAATTAGACATAGTTATCAATATTTCTGCCATAAAAAATAACGATTGGGCCTATTTAGCCAATGAAATAAACCATATAATGCCCATTATTAAACAACATAAAAAGGTTGTAAAAATTATAATTGAAAGTGGCATTTTAACTGACGATGAAATTGTTAAATGTTGCCAATTGTATGGTGTTGCTGAAATTGATTATTTAAAAACTTCCACTGGTTATGCTGAGAAGGGTGCAAGTATTCATGCAGTAACATTGTTTAAACAACATTTACCTAAAAATATGGGAATTAAAGCAAGTGGTGGAATTAGAGATTATGCTTTTGCTAAAGCTTTAGTAGAAGCAGGGGCTACTCGTTTAGGTTGTAGTGCTAGTGTTGCTATCGTTCAACAAAAATTAACCAATCAAACTAACAATTATTAGTTTTTTGTCAATTTAACTTGTTAAATACCACAATCAGTGCTTGTTTTACTTACTTTGCAAGTCTAAATAACTGTTATGAACCTAAAAACAGTAAATATATTTTTAACTACCCTAGCTACATTTTTGGTATTATCTATGGGTGCATTGGCTAGCGATACGGTTATTATTCGAAAAGATCCTAGAATTGATGTGCTTGTTGCAAAACAAGCCTTAGTAAATAAGCGACTTTCAATGATGACGAGTGCTGGTTTGTATAAAGGCTACAGAATTCAAATTATTAGTACAAATAATAGAGATGCTGCAACAAAGGCTAAAAATGAAGTATTGGCTTTGTTCAACGATCAAAAAGCATATTTAACCTATCAATCGCCCTATTTTAAAGTAAGAATTGGAAACTTTTTGAAGAAAGAAGATGCTGAAAAGTTTCGCTTACAACTAAATAAATACTATCCTCAAGGAGTATATATTGTTGAAGATGCCATTGAATATACCATGAAGGAAGATGATGAATTATTAATGCCTTAACCTATGTTACTAAAAACCATACAACAATTGGCAGCTTCAAATGCAGCTACTTGTATAGCCATAAGAAGATATTTACATACGCATCCAGAACTTAGTTACCAAGAGTTTGAAACTTCTCAATTCATTCAAGCTAAGCTAGCTGAACTTGGAATTCCTTTTCAAACCATGGCTACTACTGGTGTTGTAGCTACCATTGAAGGAAAAAATCCATTAAGTAGAGTAATTGCTTTAAGAGGCGATATGGACGCACTACCTATTGATGAAGAAAATGATGTATCCTACAAATCAATTAACAAAGGTGTAATGCATGCTTGTGGTCATGATGTACATACTACCATCATGTTAGGAGCAGCAAATATTTTACATCAATTAAAAAATGATTTTGAAGGAACAGTAAAAATAATATTTCAACCAGGAGAAGAAAGAAATCCAGGTGGAGCAAGTTATATGATTAGAGATGGAGTATTGCAAAATCCTACACCACAAGGCATTGTAGCTTTGCATGTGCATCCAGGTTTATCTGTTGGCAAACTTAGCTTTAGAAAGGGAAGGGTAATGGCTAGTGCAGATGAAATTTATATCACTATTAAAAGTAAAGGCGGTCATGCAGCTGCTCCACATTTAACAGCCGATACTATATTAATTGCCTCACAACTAATTGTGAGTTTACAGCAAATTATTAGCCGAAACAATAACCCTACTTCTCCATCAGTTTTAAGTATTTGTAGTATTCAAGGAGGTCACACTACTAATGTAATTCCTCATGAAGTAAAATTAATGGGTACATTTAGAGCAATGGATGAAGCATGGCGTTTCAAAGCTCATGAACTTATTACTAAGCAAGCAAAGGGCTTGGTTGAAGCAATGGGTGGTGAAATTGATATTCATATAGATGTAGGCTATCCTACAGTAGATAATGATCCTGCATTTACAGAGAAAGTTTGGCAATTAGCCAATGAATACATGGGAAAAGATAATGTTGAAGAAACAGAGTTGAGAATGGGTGCTGAAGATTTTGGATATTATACACAACAAATTCCTGGCTGTTTTTATCGCTTAGGAGTTCGTAATCAATCAAAAGGTATTATTCACAATGTACATACGCCTAAATTTGACATTGATGAATCTGCCATTGAAATAGGTGTTGGTATGATGGCTTTTATTGGTGCAACAGTAAAGTTTTAATGTAGCGATAGATGTATTCTTTTGGTAATCATCTATACAAAATAACTAATGACATGAGTAAACAAATTGAATCAAAAAAACAACAAGCACTTGAATATCATGCAAAAGGCAGACCAGGTAAAATAGAAGTAATACCTACCAAAGAAGCCAAAACACAAAGAGATTTATCATTGGCTTACAGTCCAGGAGTTGCAGTGCCTTGTATGGAAATTTTTAATAATCCCGAAGATGTATATAAATACACTGCTAAAGGCAATTTAGTAGCTGTAATTAGTAATGGTACCGCAGTTTTAGGATTAGGTGATATTGGTCCAGAAGCAGGCAAGCCTGTAATGGAAGGCAAGGGCGTATTATTTAAAATATTTGCAGATATAGATGTTTTTGATATTGAAATAAATGAGAAAGATCCAGAAAAATTTGTTCAAATTGTAAAGGCTTTAGAACCAACATTTGGAGGAATTAATTTAGAAGATATTAAAGCACCTGAGTGTTTTTATATTGAAGAAAAATTAAAAGAGCTGTTGAAAATTCCGGTAATGCATGATGATCAACATGGAACGGCAATTATTTCTGCTGCTGCATTATTGAATGGATTAGAAATTCAAAATAAAAAAATTGAAGATGTAACATTGGTTGTTAATGGAGCCGGTGCTGCTGCTATTTCATGCATTAAATTATATGTTGCCTTAGGTGTTCAGAAAAAAAATATCAAAGTTTTTGATAGTAAAGGATTAATACACACTGGTAGAAATGATTTAGATCAACAAAAACAACTATTTGCCATTGATGGTGCCGATATGACTTTAGAAGAAGGCATGAAAGGGGCAGATGTATTTATTGGTTTAAGTAAAGGAAATGTAGTTTCAAAAGAAATGGTTAAAAGCATGGCAGATAATCCAATGGTATTTGCTATGGCTAATCCAGATCCTGAAATTTCTTATGAAGACGCTATTGCTGCTCGTAAAGATATTATAATGGCAACAGGAAGAAGCGATTATCCTAACCAAGTAAATAATGTATTGGGCTTTCCCTATATTTTTAGAGGTGCTTTAGATGTAAGAGCTACAACAATTAATGAAGCTATGAAACTTGCTGCTGTAAAGGCTTTGGCAGAACTTGCAAAAACGCCTGTACCAGATATTGTTAACATGGCTTATAATCAAAAGACAATTAGTTTTGGTCCAGATTATATCATTCCAAAACCTGTTGATCCAAGATTGTTAAGTACCGTTGCTCCAGCAGTTGCAAAAGCAGCAATTGAAAGTGGTGTGGCACAAAAAAATATAGAAAACTGGGAAGTTTACGCACATGAATTAGATAAAAGATTAGGACTAGATAATCAATTATTAAGAGCCATTGGTAGCAAGGCTAGAAAAGATCCTAAGCGATTGGTTTTTGCAGAAGCAGATAATTTAAAAATTATAAAAGCTGCAAGTATTGCTTATGAAGAAGGAATTGCTTACCCAATTTTATTAGGCGATGTAAATAAGATTAATAAAATAGCCAATGATAATGATATAGACATTAGTGATATGCCTATCATTGATCCAAGAACTGATGCTATGGAAGAAAAGCGTACAGAGTATGGAGAGCTATTCTTTAAGAAAAGACAAAGACGAGGATACAATCATTATGAAAGTATTAAAATGATGAATGATAGAAATCATTTTGGTTGTATGATGGTAGAAACAGGTGATGCAGATGCCATGATTAGTGGATTGACTAGAAATTATGCCGACGCTATTCGTCCTGCTCTACAAATTATTGGTACAGAAGAGGGTGTAAGTAAAATTGCAGGTATGTATTTACTTATTACCAAAAGAGGCCCCTTGTTTTTAGCTGATACCACAGTAAACTTTAATCCAACGGCAGAAGAATTGGCAGATATTGCAATGATGGTTGCAAAAGAAGTAAGAAACTTTAATATTGTTCCACGTATTGCAATGCTAAGTTATAGCAACTTTGGTAGTAGTAATGGAAGCGAAGCAAGATTAGTGGCAAAAGCAACAAGTATTTTAAAACAAAGAAATCCTACATTAATTGTTGATGGAGAAATACAGGGTGCTATGGCGTTTAGTAACGATACTTTAAAAGATAATTATCCATTTAGCGATTTAGTTGGTGAAGATGTAAACGTGTTAATTTTCCCTAATTTGGCTGCTGGAAATATTGCATATAATTTATTAAAAGAATTAAGTGCTGCTGAAGCTGTTGGTCCTATTTTATTGGGTATGAAAAAACCAGTACATGTATTACAGCTTGGAAGTTCTGTTCGTAATATTGTTAATATGGCTTTAATTGCTGTAGTAGATGCTCAATTAAAATCAAAAACCAATACTGTTGCCGAAGTTGCAAAAGCCCCTTGGTGGAACAAGTTAAAAGAATCAGAAGCTTAATTCTATTGAGTGAATTTGTAAACTAAAATAATTAAATGAAATTTTTCACACATTTAGGAGCGTTTTGTATAATGCTAAAAGGCATGTTTACAAAGCCAGAAAATTTTAAAATGTATTGGAAAGAATTCATGCATCAATGTGTTGAAATTGGTGTAGGAGCTTTGCCAATTGTAGTGATAATTTCTTTGTTTTTAGGAGCAGTTACTACAGTACAAACAGCCTATCAATTAGTAAGCCCATTGGTTCCTCTTGCAACTATTGCACAAATTGTACGTGATAGTATGATTTTAGAACTTTCCCCAACTGTATTAAGTATTGTTTTAGCTGGTGTAATCGGTAGTAAAATTGCCAGTGAGCTAGGAAATATGCGTATTAGCGAGCAAATTGATGCTTTAGAAATCATGGGAATTAATACTAAAAGTTATTTAATAATGCCTAAAATTTTAGGGGCATTAGTAGTAATTCCATGTTTAATTGTAATATCTGCTGTTTTAGGTATTTGGGGTGGAAGAGTAGCTGGAAATTTAACAGGTATTCTTGCCCCAGACATGTTCGATATTGGGCTACGTCAGAATTTAAATATTTACAATATTCGCTTTGCTTTGTATAAAGCGTATACTTTTTCTTTTATAGTAAGTAGTGTACCTGCTTATTATGGTTACCACGTGCAAGGTGGTGCATTAGAAATTGGCCGTTCAAGTACCAGTGCTGTGGTTGTAAGTTGTATTTTAATTTTATTTGCCGATTATGCACTAGCGGCTTTATTGCTGTAAATATATCTATTCATTTGGTAAAAATTGCGGTTGTACTTTTTCAGGAATTACTAATTTTTCGCTTAAATTAGGAAGTAAGGTTTTTAATGTTTTTAAATCTTTTCCTGCCGCATCTATAAATACCCATTTTTTACCCCCATCGTTAGTAATAGCAATTAGTGTTGATTTAGCTATAGCTCTTCCCATTGCCATTTTCATTTCAGTAGTTTGAGGAATGGTACATTGTAATTCCTTACCCACAGTGATAATGTTGGTTGGAGTACCAATGGTTATTTTTGAAAAGCTAATACCTTGTTTTTTAAATGCCTCATCCATTTGCTTTAATGATTCAATCATTTTGGTCGGCCCACCCATTTTGTTCATAATTATGGGGTTGGTCATTTTTGAGAAAGTAACATAATCTTTCTTTAAAAGTGCATCAATTAACGTTGAAGCTTGTACTTTAACTGTTTCTGCAGG
>JBMLQZ010000014.1:0-13533 GCA_049241285.1 Chitinophagaceae bacterium
GAGCGTTAAAAGTTGCAGACAATGTTGGAAGAGCAAGGCATATTACTGTAGCATCGAATGGTGTTGCTTATGTAAAAAGTGGCAGATTAATTGGTGGTAAAGGAATTTTTCAATTGAAAGATGCTGATGGTGATGGAAAGGCAGAAGTAGCAAAAACATTTGGCAATTTTGCAGGAACAGGAATTATTATTAAAAATGGCTATTTATATGCTTGTAGCGATGAACAAATTTTTCGTTATCAATTAGATGCAAATAATGATGTAATCAATCCTGATCAGCCAGAAGTTGTTATTACAGGGTTAATTAGTCGTGGTCAACATGCTAATAAAACCGTTGCTATAGACGATGCTGGTAATATTTATGTAAACATTGGTGCGTTTTCTAATTCTTGTCAAGAAAAAGATAGAAGCAATGGTTCTAAAGGCAAATTGCCTTGTCCAATTTTAGATTCTGCTGGTGGCATTTGGAAGTTTAAAGCAGATAAATTAAATCAAACATATGCTGATGGTATAAAATATGCTACAGGCTTAAGAAATGTAGTAGGATTACGTTGGAATTCACAAACCAATTCATTGTTTGTAATGCAACATGGTAGAGATCAATTGTATCAAAATTGGTCTCAATTCTACGATAGTTTAGCAAGTGCAGAATTGCCATCAGAATGTATGTATGAAGTAAAGCAAGGCTCTAATTGTGGTTGGCCTTATACTTATTACGATCATCTTCAACAAAAAATCATGGTTGCACCAGAATATGGTGGCGATGGAAAATTATCGTATGATGATTATGTAAAACAAGTAAATAATGCCACAAAAGCTAGCGTTAACAGTAAAGGCGAAACTGTACCACAAAATAATTTTGCATTATTAGCAAATGATGCTAATGGAGAAAAAATGGATAAATGGTTTCAAAAACCAGCAGCTGCTTATCCAGGTCATATGGCTCCAAATGATATTTTATTTTACACAGGCAATCAATTTCCAGAAAAATATAAAAATGGTGCGTTCATAGCTTTTCATGGTAGTTGGAATAGATCTCCTTTACCACAAAAAGGATACTTTGTAGTATTTCAACCCTTTAAAAATGGAAAACCAAGTGGTGATTGGGAAGTTTTTGCAGATGGTTTTTCAGGTAAAGAAGTGGTAATTTCTACAAGAGGAGCAGAGCACCGTCCTTGTGGATTGGCTCAAGGTGCTGATGGTTCATTATATGTGAGCGATGATAGTAAAGGAACTATTTACAGAATTGTTTACACAGGAAAATAAAAGCATTGTATCTATGAAAAAAAATGTGTTCGTTTCAATTGTTTTGGCAATTTGTAGTGTGTCATTTGCACAAACACAAAAGCCCAAGCAGCTAGCAAAAAATACTATTGAAGCATCAATAGCAAATGGAAAATTGGTTTATCAAAAAGCCTGTTTAAGTTGTCATCAAGCAGATGGTGGTGGTGTTCCAAGATTAAACCCACCTATGTCTGAGAGTACCACAGTTTTAGGCGAACCAAAAAAGTTGATTCAAATTGTATTAAAGGGAATGACAGATAGAGTGCCTATTGATGGTGAATATTACAGCAATAGCATGGCTCTTCATAACTATTTAACCGATAAAGAAATTGCAGATGTGCTTACCTATGTAAGAAATAGTTTTGGTAACAAAGCACCAGCAATTACAGCAAATGAGGTGAAATTAGTAAGAGGTGGAAAGAAAAAATAAATGATGAACAATTAGTTTTGCCCCTACAGCAACCAAAATACTTTGCATGAAGCCAATTCTTTTTATAGATAGAGATGGAGTTATTCTACAAGAACCTCCAACAGATTTTCAAATAGATAGTACTGATAAAACAAGTTTTGTACCCTTTGCTATTGCTACTTTATCAAAAATTGCTAGCGATTTAGATTTTTATAAAGTAATGATTACCAATCAAGATGGATTGGGTACTGAAAGTTATCCTGAAAACGATTTTTATCCCTATCAAAATTTAATGCTACGAACCTTAGCTGGTGAAGGTTTTGTGTTTGATGAAATTCATGTAGATACTACGTTTGCTCATGAAAATAAACCCACTCGTAAGCCTGGTATAGATTTATTAAAGCATTTCATAAATAATCCTGCATTCGATTTGGCTAATTCTTTCGTTATTGGTGATAGATGGAGCGATATTCAGTTGGCAAAAAACTTAGGTGCAAAAGCTATTTATCTTGAATCGCCTATTCATCAATTAACCGATGAGCAAGAACAAACATTACGTTCAACCATTGCTTTACAAACCAGTAATTGGAAAGAAATATATGCTTTTCTAAAATTAGGTAGTCGCTCTGTTGTACATGAAAGAAATACCAACGAAACAAAAATTAAAGTTGCAATTAATTTAGATGGAAATGGTGTTGCCAATATTCATACAGGTTTAGGTTTTTTTGATCATATGTTAGATCAAATTGCACGTCATGGAAAAATTGATTTAACCATAGAAACAAAAGGCGATTTACACATTGATGAACACCATACCATTGAAGATACAGGATTGGCTTTAGGAGAAGCTTTTGCTAAGGCTTTGGTTAATAAAACAGGTATGGAAAGATATGGTTTTGCATTGCCTATGGATGAAGCAGAAGCAAAAGTGTTAATTGATTTTGGTGGAAGAAATTGGTTGGTATGGGATGCTGAATTTAAGAGAGAAAAAATAGGAGAGATGCCAACAGAAATGTTTTTCCATTTCTTTAAATCATTTAGCGATGCTGCAAAATGTAATCTAAACATTATGTGCAAAGGCGATAATGAACACCATAAAATAGAAGCCATATTTAAAGCATTTGCAAAAGCCATTAAAATGGCAATAAAAAGAGATCCATTTAGCAATTATCTACCAAGTACAAAAGGTGTGTTATAGGTTATACTTGGTTTTTATTTATTGCCAATAGTTGTAGACCAATTGTAGAAGCATTAACTACATTTATTTTTGTTATAAAATTTTTTAGATGAAACGATTGCTGTATGCCAGTTGGTTGTTTATACCATTTACATTACTAGCTCAAGATTCTACAAAATCTACTACTAGTTTTAGTTTTGAAGATGTAGATAATACACCTATAAAAGTGTATTGTAATCAAAAAATTACCAATCAAACACCCAATCGTTTTATTAGTATTGGATATGAATTACAAACAGCCAGTACTATAAAAATAAACAATGCAGCATGGAACGATAGTAAACAATTTAATGCCATGCAAGGCATTCGATTAAATGTGAATACACCTTTAGTTTCTACCAATCAATTAATAGTAAATGCAGGTGCTCAATTTGCAAGAACAGCGTTTAATGGTAACATTAATGCTCCTTATCCATTATATAATGAGTTGGTTGAAGATGGATTACATACTTCAGGTGTACAACTTACCATGTTTAAGCCCCTAAACGCTAAAAATTTCTTCATCTTTCAAACAAGTGTAGATGCAAACTGGTTAGCTGGTTCTGTTAAACAAATGGATACAAAAGCAGCAACTATAAGTGCTACAGCCATGTATGGATGGAAGAAAAGTGACAATGAAATGATTGGCTTGGGTGTTTCAAGAACTTATCGTTTAGGTCGGTTAATTTATGTGCCTGTTGTTTTGTGGAATAAAACGTTTAATGATCAATGGGGTGTTGAGGCTACATTTCCAGCAAAGGCTCATGTAAGAAGAAACATTAATTCAAAATCGTTATTACAATTTGGATATGAATTAGAAGGTAATCAATATGCTATTTATACAAATAAGGCTTTGTTTGCTAATACTTATTTACAAAGAGGCGAAATAAAACCACGTTTCATTTATGAAAGAAGTATTGTAGGTTTTTGGTGGCTGAGCATTCAAGCAGGCTTAAGAATTAATGGAAGAATGCATGTGGTAGATACCTATAATGGTTCTGAAAAAAATCAATTGATAACTACACAATTCAGTAACCCATTATATTTCAATGTTAGTATTAATTTAGTTAGCTTATAAAACAAACGCCAATTCAAAATGAATTGGCGTTTGTTTTTTATTTTACTTTTTGGCGTTTCCAAGTATCTGTTCTTCCAAATGCAGATATTCCCACATAACCTCTTACTTCAAGTGTATTATCATCAATCATTTTTATGTTACAACTATAATCTTCCCCACTTTTCGGATCATAAATTTTCCCATTTTCCCATACTTTACTTTTAATAAATTCAAAATCTCTCAAATTTACCAAACCTAATATTGGTCTATTTCTCAAAGAGGCGTCTTCGTTCTTCTTATCAACTTTCGGTTGTCCAGTAGCAGGGTCTTTAGGTTCGGCTAGCCAAACTATTTTACCATAATATTTGCTCGATTGTTTGTAAATTTCTACCACCGCTTTACCATCACCGGTTTTCCAAAATCCTACAATAGCGTCGGCATTATCACTATTCGTAAAGCCAAACATAATAATACAAATCAGTAAACTACTTAGCAATTGCAATCGTTTTTTCATAATCATGCACTTTTGTTATTCAATTGATAAATTAAAAATAAAGCAACTAAACATCATTTATTCAATAAACTAAAAACCAATGGTTGTAAAATAGTAGTTAACAATTTTTTGCTTTCGTTGCATCAAATTGAATATTAATTAGGATAACCCAATAAAATAAACAGCCATGTTTAGTCTAAAGTTTTCTTGAAATAAAATTTTTTTTGGCATTCAGCAATTCACAATGCATATTTGCAATCAGAAAAATGAAAACAACAATTTTAAATATGCAATGGTGGTGGCACACAAACCTTACAGGGGTTTTGTAATGCCGTATACATTACTTGTTTGAAACAATATATTTCAAATAAAACCCCAACAGAAATGTTGGGGTTTTTTATTCATATTAAGCAATCATGAAAAAAATTAAAATCGAAACCAAAGTAAAAAAAATGCTTGCCGATGTGTACACACCTGTTGGCATTTATTTAAGAGTGAGAGATAAGTTTAGAGATACTATTTTGTTAGAAAGCACCGATAACCATGCAGCAGAAAACAGCTATAGTTTTATTGGTATTAATGCAATTGCTGGTATTGAAATTACCAACACCAATAGCATTGAATGTAAGTTGCCAACTCAACAACCTGAGCGTAAAAAAATCAATCATGTAAATGAAGTGCCTAATATTATTTGGGATTTCATGAATAGTTTTGAAACAACTGAAAGTCAAGATAAAGCTGCTGCATTTGCACAAGGCTTATATGGATATACCACTTATGATGCTGTTCAGTTTTTCGATTCTGTTACGCTTACAAATCGTTCTAATAACCATACGCCCATTCCTTTAATGCGGTACCGATTGTATCAATATGTAATTGCTATCAATCATTTTAAAGATGAATTGTTTTTGTGCGAAAATTGCATACAAGGCTTAGAGAGTGATGTGCAAGTGGTTGAAAGTTTAATTAAAAGTAAAGATGTACCTACATTTCCATTCAGTATTCATGGAGAAGAATCGTCTAACATTAGCAACGAGGCTTATGTAGAAATGGTAAAAAAAGGTATACAAAGTTGCTTTAGAGGCGATGTGTTTCAAATTGTTTTAAGTAGAAGATTTCAACAAGGGTTTAGTGGCGATGAGTTTAATGTGTACAGAGCCTTACGTAATATCAATCCATCACCCTATTTATTTTTCTTCGATTATGGCGATTATAAATTAATGGGTTCTTCACCAGAAAGTCAATTAGTAATTAATAATGGTAAAGCAACGGTGCATCCAATTGCAGGTACATTTAAGCGTTCAGGTAACGATGCTATTGATCAAGCAACAGCAGAACGTTTATTAATAGATCCTAAAGAAAATGCAGAACATGTTATGCTTGTAGATTTGGCTCGCAACGATTTAAGTCGTGTTTGTAGCGATGTTCGTGTAAGTCAATATCGTCAAGTGCATTATTACAGCCATGTTATTCACTTAGTAAGCGAAGTAAATGCATCAGTTGCCGCAGGCACAAATCCATTTCAATTATTAGCAAAAACTTTTCCTGCTGGCACTTTAAGCGGTGCTCCTAAAATTAAAGCCATGCACTTAATAGATGCCTACGAAACAACCAATCGTAGTTATTATGGTGGAGCCATTGGTTTTGTTGGTTTTAATGGTAATTGCAATCATGCTATTATGATTCGTACGTTTTTAAGCAAAAACAATACATTGGTGTATCAAGCAGGTGCAGGAATTGTAGCGGCATCAAATCCAGAAAGTGAATTGCAAGAGGTAAATGATAAACTCAATGCTCTTAAAAAAGCTATACAGTTTGCAGTAGAATTATGAAGTATAAATATTGAATGATGAATGAAAAGAAAAACATTATAAAGGATAAGAGTTTCTCATTTGCAATTCGTATAGTAAACCTTCAAAAACATTTATCCACCAATAAATAGGAACTTGTTTTGAGCAAACAACTTTTGCGAAGTGGTACTTCGATAGGTGAATTGGTAAGGGAATCAAGAAACGCAGAAAGTACTGCTGACTTTATTCATAAGTTATCTATATCACAAAAAGAGTGCGATGAAACACTTTAATGGTTTGAATTATTGAAAGAAACAGATTACTTAACAGAAAATGAATTTTCAAGTATTTATTCACAAGCAAATGAACTTTTAAAAATCATAAGAAGTTCAATTGTTACTACAAAAACAAACATATTTAACCTAATTCATAACTTATAATTTATAATTTGAAATGTCCATTTTAGTCTTCGATAATTACGATTCTTTTACATACAACCTTGTTCATTTGGTTGAAAAAATTACCCGTCAAAAAGTAGCTGTTTTTCGCAACGACGAGATTGAACTCGAAAAAGTAAATGAATACGATAAAATCATCCTTTCACCTGGTCCAGGTATTCCTGAAGAAGCTGGTTTATTATTGCCATTGATAAAACAATATGCAGCTACTAAATCAATTTTAGGTGTATGCCTTGGTCATCAAGCAATTGGTCAGGCTTTTGGTGGCACTTTAACCAATTTATCAACCGTATATCATGGCATAGCCACACCAATTCAAATCAAACGAAATCCTACCACAGTTAGCAGACAAATCTTTAACGATTTAGGCAACGAAATCATTGTTGGTCGTTATCATAGTTGGGTTGTAAGTAACGATAATTTTCCCGATGAATTAGAGGTAACTGCTACAGACGAAAATAATTTTGTAATGGCATTACAACATAAAACTTACGATCTACAAGGCGTTCAATTTCATCCAGAAAGTGTATTAACACCAGATGGAGAAAAACTAATGCGTAATTGGTTACAATTTTTCTAATGAAGCAACGCTTATTTTCTATAAAAATATTATCATGAAAAAAATACTTCAATTATTATTCGAACATAAAACATTAACCTATCAACAAGCAAAAGAGGTTTTGTTAAGCATTGGTAAAAATGGTTACAACGAACATGAAATTACCGCATTTATGACGGTGTATTTAATGCGTAGTATAACTATTGAAGAGTTACAAGGTTTTAGAGATGCCTTGTTAGAATTATGTGTGCCGGTAGATTTATCTGCTTACTCAATTATAGATATTGTAGGTACAGGTGGAGATGGGAAAAACACTTTTAATATCTCTACTCTTAGCTGTTTTATTGTTGCAGGAGCTGGACAAAAAGTAGCCAAACATGGCAATTACGGTGCATCTTCTATTAGTGGTGCAAGTAATGTAATGGAACAATTAGGCTATAAACATAAAAACAATGTTTCTCAGTTACAAGCAGAAATAGAAAATGCCAATATTTGCTTTCTTCATGCACCATTATTTCATCCAGCATTAAAAGTGGTTGGTAATATTCGAAAGAATTTAGGAGTTCGTACCTTTTTTAATATGTTAGGTCCAATGGTGAATCCTGCTAAGCCTAATTATCAGTTAGTGGGTGTTTACAATTTAGAAATGGCAAGAATTTACAACTATTTACTGCAACAAACAGGAAAACCATTTACGGTAATTCATAGTTTAGATGGCTACGATGAAATTTCTTTAACCAACGATACTAAAGTAATTACCCAAAAAGGTGAAAGTATTCAAACACCATTACAATTGGGTAAACGAATGGTAAATCCTCAAGATATTTATGGAGGAAGCACAGTTGAAGAAGCTGCCAAAATATTTACCAATATTATAAAAGGAGAAGGAAGTTGGGCACAAAATGCTGTTGTATTAGCAAATGCAGCAATGGCTTTACAATGCACAGGCAATTATGCTAATTATAGTGAAGCTTATGCAGCAGCTGTTGAAAGCTTAGAAAGTAAAAAGGCTTATGCTTGTTTACAAAAATTAATCAGTATGCAATAGCCTTGTTTACTTTAAGTTTAAATAATCATCATCAATGAACATATTAGATACCATCATAGCACATAAGCAACAAGAGGTAGCAGCTGCAAAATCACAAACAACAATTGCTCAGTTACAAGCAATGCCATTGTTTAACAAAACACCTTTGTCTTTAAAATCTTTTTTGTTAGATAATACCAAAACAGGCATTATTGCTGAATATAAACGCCAATCACCTTCAAAGGGCATTATCAATGCAACAGCAACGGTGCAAGAAGTTACTGCTGCTTACACAGCCAATGGTGCTTCAGGTATTTCTGTGTTAACTGATACGCATTTTTTTGGCGGCACTTTACAAGATTTAACGATTGCAACAGCAAATCAAATTCCACTACTTCGTAAAGATTTTATGATTGATGAATTTCAATTTATAGAAGCAAAGGCCTTCGGTGCTTCAGTAATATTATTAATTGCTGCTTGTTTAACACCCAAAAGGGTGGAGGAATTGGCCAAATTTGCTCATTCATTAGGCTTAGAAGTGTTGTTAGAAATACATAATGATGATGAGTTACAACATATTTGTGCCGATGTAGATTTTGTAGGGGTAAACAATAGAAATTTAAAAAATTTTGTAGTGAATATTGATGCTTCTATTCAGTTGATTCAACAAATTCCTACCAATAAAATTGCAATAGCCGAAAGCGGTATTAGCAATACTGATACTATTGTAACTTTACGCAATGCTGGGTTTAAAGGTTTTTTAATAGGAGAAACCTTTATGAAAGAAAAACAGCCATCCATTGCTTTTGCCAATTTTGTGCAAGAATTAAAAGCTAAGGGCTAAAACTATTTTGTAAACTTAGAAATGAATAATAGAATTGAGTGTATCAAATAACATAGAATCTGCAAAAAAATTACGCATAAAAGTTTGCGGAATGACAGATGCTGATCAAGTAAAAAGATTAGATAATTTGGGGGTAGAATTCTGTGGATTTATTTTCTATCCGAAAAGTCCAAGATTTGTATTTAAGTATATGCCTGCAATAAATATTAAAAAAATTAAAGGCAATATTAATAAAGTAGGCGTTTTTGTTAATGCTTACAGTGAAGATGTGTTGCAAACAGTAGATGATTGTGGTTTGTATTTAGTGCAATTGCATGGAGATGAAAGTCCGAAAGAGTGTGAAAAAATTTCTGATTATATTTCGGTTATCAAAGCATTTCGATTAGCAGAAGACGATAATATTCTCTGGAAAATTAAAGATTACCAAGATGTTGTAGATATGTTTTTGTTTGATACTGAAGGTGCTGGATATGGAGGAACTGGTAAAAAATTTAATTGGGATGCTTTATTAAATTTGAACATTAATAAACCATTTTTTTTAAGTGGCGGTATTCAACCAACGGATATTCCAGCATTGAAAGAGTTCCAAAAAAATAGTGTAGCCAAAGATTTATTTGCTATTGATGTTAACAGCAAATTTGAAACATCACCTGGTGTAAAAGATTTTAACTTAATTCAACCATTTGTTGAACAATTAAAATTTTAAAAAAGAGTTATTGATAAAGTGAATATGATGAAGTTTTTATGGTACATAGTAATTTTTGTGTTTCCTCTGTTAAAAGTACAGGGGCAATCTCAACTATTAAAAGGAACCATTAAAGCCAAGAAAGATTATTCATATACGTATTTACCAGCTTCAACCGAAACAAAAACACCTGAAGTTAAAAAAGCAGTAGAAGATTTTTTTCCTCCATTACAATATACACTTCCTCCAAATAATAATTTTAAGGCACTAACTTTTGAGTGGGGATCTTTCATTGCCGCAAAAAATCAACCTATCATATTAGAGCCTCAACCAATTATCGATTCTACAACATTAAAAAACAATCTACCAAAAAAAGAAGGTGTACTAGATCCATTAGAACCTGAAAATAATTTGTCAAATATTGGTGTATTAGATCCCCTAGATCCTATCACCAATAATTCATCTCAGCAAGTTTTAACGCCAACTACTATTGCTTCAAATGCTCAAAAAAATGTAAATAATACCATTTCAAATAATACTGTATTAACGCCTGCTACACCCGCAAGTAGTAATGTTATTCCAGAAAAAACAACACTTTCTGCAAATAATGGCAGTATACTTTTAACACCAACAAAGCCGGCTGTATCTTCAACTCAAACAAATAATTCAATTGCTACTCAAACAACTTTAGCAAATACCAATTCAAAGGATAAAGTGGTAGAAAATAATTTCAATACTAATCCAGTTGTACCTGTTAATCAACCTACCAATACTAATAATATAGCAGTAATTAATCAACTGCCTAAAACAGATTTTAAGGTTTATTTAGATGAATATGGTAAATACAATATTGTTTTTGCAAAAGATGGAGCCAGTGTTACAATTACACAATTTGGAAGAGTAAATAATGTAGTAATTCCAACAGGTTCTAGTGGTAAGCCTACCTATAATTACCGAGGTTTGTTAGAATCAGTGGGCGGTTTACAATTGCAATACACTTATGAGGGAAGGGTATTATCTGTTGGTGGCACAACACTTACCTATAATTATAATGGCAACGTAGAAACAATTAACGGCATTATCATGTTATACAATGCCAATGGTAGCATTCATAAATTTGGAAACGCAAAAATCTTGTACGATTACACAGGTAAGGTTTCTAACATTGAAGCTGCAAATGCAATGATAGTAATGAAACAATAAACTTATATTCCATCATGATTACTGAATCAATTCAAGAGTCAATTACAAATGTATCTTTTCAAAATCCAAACGAACAAGGTTATTACGGCTCTTTTGGCGGTGCGTATATTCCTGAAATGTTGCATAAAAATGTAGAAGAGTTAAAGTCTCAGTACTTGTCCATTATGGACGATGCTGCATTTCAAGAAGAGTTTCAGCAACTATTGAAAGATTATGTTGGCAGGCCAACTCCTTTATTTTTTGCAGAAAGATTAAGCAAAGAGTTCAATACAAATATTTATTTAAAAAGAGAAGATTTATGTCATACGGGTGCTCATAAAATAAATAATACTATTGGTCAAATTTTATTAGCTATTCGGTTAGGTAAAAAAAGAATTATTGCAGAAACGGGTGCAGGTCAGCATGGTGTTGCAACCGCTACAGTTTGTGCTTTAAAAGGCATGGAATGTATTGTATATATGGGTGAAAAAGATATTGAGCGTCAAGCCCCAAATGTAGCAAGAATGAAAATGTTGGGGGCAAAAGTAGTACCTGCAAAAAGTGGAAGTAGAACCTTGAAAGATGCCACAAATGAAGCCATTAGAGACTGGATTAATAATCCAATTGATACGCATTATATTATTGGTAGTGTGGTTGGTCCTCATCCTTATCCTGATATGGTTGCTCGTTTTCAAAGTGTAATTAGCAAGGAAATTAGAAATCAATTACTCGAGAAAACGAATCAAGAATTACCAACACATGTTATTGCTTGTGTAGGAGGTGGTAGTAATGCTGCAGGAGCATTTTATCATTTTTTAGAAGAACCATCGGTTCAAATAGTTGCTGTTGAAGCTGCTGGTCATGGTGTCAATTCTGGTATGAGTGCAGCTACTACACAATTAGGAAAGTCTGGTGTTTTACACGGTAGCAAAAGTTTGGTAATGCAAACAGAAGATGGACAAGTAGTAGAACCACATAGTATTTCTGCAGGATTAGATTATCCAGGTATTGGACCAATGCATGCCCATTTATTTAAAAGTGGAAGAGGTACATTTTTAAGTGCCACAGATACAGAAGCTTTACAAGCCGCTTTTCATGTTTCAAAAACTGAGGGAATTATTCCGGCTTTAGAAACAGCTCATGCTTTTGCTGCTTTAAAACAACTTTCTTTTAAAACTTCTGACGTAGTTGTGATTTGTTTAAGTGGCAGAGGCGATAAAGATTTAGCTACTTATATGAATGCAATGGATTATTAATAATTTGTTGAAAGTAGAAAAGACTAAAAATAATTTTTGTAAAAACTAAATTTATTAGTATTTTGCATCTAAATAAATTAGTTGTATATGAGCTTCGCTGGAAAAAACCTTCGTTATTTACGCAAATTACGTGGTTGGACGCAAGAAGAATTTGCGACAAAACTTAAGGTAAAACGTTCTTTAATTGGTGCTTATGAAGAAGAAAGAGCAGAGCCAAAATTAGAAGTTTTAGAGGCAGTTAGTAGCATTTTTAAATACAGTTTAGATGAATTACTCTTACAAGATTTAACAGAAGCAAAAGGTACTAGTTACTTAGAGCAACGCCGAAAAATGAAGTCTGTTAGCGAAGCTGCAGTGGTACATTTTGTACCTGTAAGAGCTGCTGCTGGTTATTTAGCTGGTTATGCCGATCCTGATTTTGTTGATGAGTTAAATACTTTTACCTTACCTATGTTAGCTCCTGGTCAATACAGGGCTTTTGAAATAGTAGGAGATAGTATGTTGCCTACACCAAGTGGAAGTGTTATTGTTGGGGAAAAAGTTGAAAAATTAGATGATATTAAAAACAGCAATAGTTATGTAGTATTATCTAAAAATGAAGGTGTAGTTTATAAGCGAATTATGAAAAATACTAAGGCTAAAAATAAGGTTACACTTATCAGTGATAACCCAGTTTACGAGCCTTACAATGTAAGTGAAGAAGATATTCTTGAAATTTGGAAGGCTGTATACGTTTTGCAAAAAGCAAATATCGTTCAGCGTTGGGATGTTAACCAATTAGCAGGTATTGTAAATAACTTGCAAGAGCAAGTAAGTACTTTAAAGAAAAAAATTAACTAAGCTTATATTTATTCAAAATCATTTTTTTAAGCTATCAACTAAACGTTGGTGGCTTTTTCTTTGCTTTTTTGTATAATTTCTTGAATTGTAGAAAAGCTATTGGATAGTTTCTCAGCTATTTTATTTTCAGCAACCCACTCAATTGTTGTAATATCTTCTTCAATTTGGGCTATTAGTTTTTCATTTTTTGATGCAAACATTTTATACCAATAACTTTCTTTAACTACGTCTTCATTTAAATAAATATCAAAATATTCATGTCGTGTTATTCCAATTGCTTCCCCTAATGTTACATTTTGTAATCCTGTTTCTTCCTTTACTTCTCTAACAGCACATTCATGTATTTCCTCGCCTTCATCTAGCTTTCCTTTGGGTAAATCCCATTTACCTCTTCTAAAAATCATCAATAATTCATTTTCTTCGTTATAAACCAA
>JBMLQZ010000015.1:0-7602 GCA_049241285.1 Chitinophagaceae bacterium
GCCTTTCACTTTCCAATCAGGAATTATTGCTTCATCAATTGTTAGTAAATTTGCATTGTTACTTTCACTAAATATTTGAACAATATGCTCAAATGCTCTGTGTCCAAAAACCATTGCTTCTAACAAACTATTACTTGCCAATCGGTTAGCTCCATGTAAGCCTGTACTAGCACATTCTCCACAAGCATATAAATTTTGAATAGATGTTTTACCAAACTCATCGGTTTTAATACCGCCACAACTATAATGTGCAGCAGGGGCAACAGGTATCATGTCATTTGTAATGTCAATACCAATACTTAAGCATTTTTCATAAATATTTGGGAAGTGATGGTAGAACTTTTCTTTTCCAAAATGTCTACAATCTAGGTACACATGTTCGGTACCATTTTTTTTCATTTCATTATCAATGGCTCTTGCAACAATATCTCTAGGTGCTAAATCTTTTCGTTCATCATATTGCTCCATAAATGCTACACCATGTTTATTACGAAGAATGCCTCCATCTCCTCTCACTGCTTCTGTTATTAAGAAAGACGGAGAAACACCTGGCTCAAACAAAGCAGTAGGATGAAACTGAATAAATTCCATATTTTCAATTCTACCTTTTGCTCTATAAACCATGGCTACACCATCGCCTGTTGCAATTTTAGGATTGGTTGTGGTTCTATATACTTGACCATTTCCACCAGTTGCCAATAAGGTAACAGTAGCTAATACCTTTTCTATAGATTTTGTAATAACATTTAAAACATACACACCATAACAAGTAATATCTGTGGTAGATTTAGTAACCAAATACCCTAAGTGATGTTGGGTAATAATATCTAGTACAAAACAATGATTAATTAGTTCTATGTTTTTTGTTTGTTGCAACTGGCTAAGCAAGGCTCTCTCCATTTCTTTTCCTGTAACATCTTTATGATGCAAAATTCTATTCTCACTATGTCCACCTTCTTTGCCCAAAGCATACTCACCAGTTTCATCTTTATCGAATTGAGCACCATAAGCAATAATTTCCTTTATTCTTTCAGGCCCTTCTTTAACAACTATTTCAACAATTTTTTCATTGCACAATCCATCACCTGCAATTAATGTATCTTCTATATGCTTATGATAACTGTCATTTTCTTCATCCCAAACTCCAGCAATACCACCTTGAGCATATTTGGTATTTGTTTCATCTGCTTGGGTTTTGGTAATAACCATTACTTTTTTTTCAGGGAATTGATGTGCTATTTTTAAGGCATAAGTCAAACCTGCTATTCCACTACCAATAACTAAAAAGTCTGTTTGCATAGTTGGTAAAAATATGTTTTTAAGCTGTTATTCAAATTAAAGCCAATCTAATTTTTAGATAATAATGATAAATAGAAACACTTGTTTGTTTGAATAGTTGTAAGCATAGGCGTATGAATTACTTAAAGTAGGGTTGCAATTTCTCCACATTATTCACTCTACCTAAGAAATATTGGTAATTTGTATTTTTATTTTCATTTAAAATTAGAATATCATGTCAATACCCGTAGTTGATTTAGCCGATTTTTTAAGTGGCGATGCTGTAAGAAAAAACAATTTTGTACAAGCATTAGGAACTGCATACGAAAGTGTTGGTTTTGTTGCTGTTAAAAACCATGGCATTCCAGATGATTTAATTGCTCAATTATATGAATATGTGCAACAATTTTTTTCATTGCCAGTTGAGCATAAATTGGGTTATGAAATTCCAGGATTAGCTGGTCAAAGAGGTTATACGAGTTTTGGAAGAGAACATGCAAAAGGCAGTGATGCACCAGATTTAAAAGAGTTTTTTCAATTTGGACAAATGGTAACTGATAATGACCCTATAAAATCAGAATATCCGGAAAATGTTCAAGTAAACCAATTAGCAAAGTTTAACCCAACATTGGAAGAAGCTTATAGAAATTACGAAAAAAGTGGTAAAGCATTATTGCAGGCAATTGCTTTATATCTTGGCTTAGATGAACATTATTTTGATGTTCATATTTATAATGGCAATTCAATTTTACGTTGTATTCATTACCCGCCTATTACTTCTGAACCAAAAAGTGCTATAAGAGCAGAACAGCATGAAGATATTAATTTAATTACCCTATTGGTTGGTGCAAGTGCCGATGGTTTAGAAATTTTAACCAAACAAGGTGAATGGGTGGGTGTAACTTCTTTACCTGAACAAATTGTGGTAAATGTTGGAGACATGCTACAAAGACTTACCAACAATAAATTAAAGAGTACCACTCACAGGGTAGTAAATCCTCCAAGAGAACATTGGCATACATCTCGTTTTTCAATGCCTTTCTTTTTACATCCAAGAAGTGAAATGAGTTTGGCATGCCTTGAAAGTTGCATTTCTGACAACCAACCAAAAGCTTATGAAGATGCTACTGCAGGAGAATATTTAGATGAACGCTTACGAGAAATTGGCTTGAAAAAATAAATAAATTTCACCGCTATGATGATGTAAAAAATCATAGCGGTGATTATGTATTAGTCGTTTGAAGCGAATAATGCTTTTAACTCACTAGCGTCATTTGGTTTCATTTTTCCAGAGAGAATTAAACGCAATTGTCTTCTTCTTAAAGCACCATCAAATAAATGCTGTTCTTCTGGTGTTTCAGGAATTAATGCAGGAACGGGTCTTGGTTTTCCATTAGGGTCTAAGGCAACAAAAGTAAAATAAGCCTCATTACTTTCATAAGTGTACTGATGCAAACTATCTTCTCCCCAAACTTTTAAATGAATTTCCATTGAAGTGGTGAAGGCTCTAGAAACCTTCGCTTCAATACGAACAATATTGCCCAATTTTATTGGATTTTTAAAACTTAAATTATCTACAGAGGCAGTCATACATGGGCTATTGCAATGTTTGCTAGCTGCAATGGCAGCGGCAATATCCATCCAATACATTAATCTTCCTCCCATTAAATTTCCAAAACTGTTGGTATCGTTAGGCAATACCATTTCATTCATCACAATAAAACTATTACTTGCTTTTTTAGCTTCCATAAAAAAATATTCAAAAATTAAAATTAAATAAGATGTTCCATAAGCAAGCAAAGCGGTGTAAAAGTAGGTATTTGTATGCATCACTTATTTAGGTAGACAATTCTTTTAACTTTCATTATATAGTTTTGTTGTTGATAGCGTAAGTTCATTACTTACATTTACAACATCAATTGATTAATTTATTTTATTTATGAAATATTTGGTTTTGATTAGTGTGTTTACAACCATGATACAATTTGGTTTTTCGCAAAAAAAAGTACCACAAAAGGTTAGTCAAAAATCTTCTACCAATTTAAAAGCTATCCCAAAAAAAACTAGTACAACTACCAATGGAAGAAACATTGCTATTACTGTAAAACCATATAAAAAAGCATGGGTGTATTTAGGTAGTTATTATGGAAAAAGTAAAACACTTGCAGATTCTGCTTTCTTAGATGAAAACAGTAAAGGCTACTTTAAAGGCAGCCAAAAACTTACTCCAGGTATATACTTTGTTGTTTCGCCTAACTTTTCTATTTTATTTGAAGTTTTAATGGATGATGTACAACAATTTACTATAAGTGCAGATACTTTAAAGCTACAAGAGGTTTCAATTACCGGCTCTTTGGAGAATGATTTGTTTAAAAATTACTCGCAGTTTTCGGCTATTAAAGGCAAGGCTTTAGCAGACATGAATGAAGCCTATAGTAAAATTGCCAACACCAATAAAATAGAAGCAGAAAAACTAAGAATTGATATTATTAAGGCTAATAAAGAATTGCAAAGCTATCGCCAAAATATTATTCAAAAGTATCCCAAATCGCTTTTGGCTACATTGTTTAATACCATGAAACAACCTGAAACACCTGCTATTCCTGTTGTTAATGGAAAAGCAGATTCTAGTTATCCCTACAGATATGTAAAAGAACATTATTGGGATGATGTTGCTTTTAATGATGATAGATTATTAAGAACTCCATTTTTTGAAACCAAACTCGATAACTATTTTAAATTTTACGTTCCAGCAGATCCAGATAGTATTTTTTCTGAAATAAAATACATGCTGCTTTTTGCACGAACTGGTAAAGAAATTTATCCTTATCTGTTAACTAAATTCACAAATAAATATATTAACCCAGAATACATGGGGCAAGACAAAGTATTTGTGAAATTATTTGAAGAATTTTATGCAAAAGGCGATACTGTTTATTTAAATGCTGCTAGTAGAAAAACCATTATTGAAAGAGCTTACAGTCTAATGGCAAATCAAATAGGCAACCCTGCACCTATTTTAGAGTTAACGGGAGATGATGGTAAGCAAAGATCTCTTTACGACATGAAAGGTAAGTTTACAATGGTGGTATTTTGGGATCCATCATGTGGGCATTGTAAGGAAGAAGTACCAAGAGTTGATTCTATTTATAAAGCAAAGTGGAAAGATTTAGATGTAAGATTATACAGCGTTAATGTAAGCACTGCAGCCAATACAAATGAAGAGCTGAAAAAATTTGTTCAAGAAAAAAACTTTAGTAGCGATTGGGTATATGCTTACCAAACAAAGGCAGCTAGAGATGCTGAACAAAAAGCTGGACTACCGAATTACAGACAATTGTACGATGTATTTAAAACCCCTACTTTATATTTATTAAACGATAAAAAACAAATTATTGCCAAGCAATTAACCATTCAACAATTCGACGATTTAATTTCTGCCAAACTAAAACAATAATTGATTTAATAATATTACTTGACAATGAAAAAATTACTGCTATTTGTAACACTATTTTTACTGAACTTTCAATTCATTTTTTCTCAAACACTGTTTACTTATGGAAAAAAATCAGTGAGCAAACAAGCATTTCTACAAGCATTTAACAAAAACCCTTCACCAGATGCTGAAAGAAGAAAAGCACTAGATGAATATTTAAATTTATACATCAACTACAAATTAAAAGTGCAAGCAGCAGTTGATGAAGGGTTAGACAAACAACCCTCTTATATAGCAGAAAGTAACAATTTTAAAAACCAAATTGCCGAAAATATAATTAACGATGAAGTAGGTATTAAAAAACTAATTCAAGAAGCATTTATAAGAAGCCAAAAAGATGTGTTTGTAGCTCAAGTATATGTGCCTTTTGACAGAAATGGCGATACCAGCAAAGCTTATCAACAAATCATGGCTGCTTATTCAGATTTAAAAGCTGGTAAAGACTTTGAAACAGTAACCACACAATACAGTAGCGATGAAAGTATTAAAGCAGCAAAAGGTAATTTAGGCTATGTAACTGCATTTAGTTTTACCTATAATTTCGAAAATGAAGTTTATTGCCTAAGTAAAGGTCAATTTGGGAAACCATTTAAAAGCAATTTTGGATACCATATTTTTAAAAATGTACATGAACGTAAAGCTTTAGGCAAAAGAAAAGTTGCTCAAATACTTATTGCTACACCACCTAATGGTTCTGCAACAGAAAAAGCCGCTTACAAAAAAACTGCAGACAGCTTATATGAAGCCATTATTAAAGGTGCTGCATTTGATAGGTTAGCTGTACAGTTTAGCGATGATAAAAATACAGCAGGTAATGGTGGAATTATTGGCGATGTTGGAATCGGAAATTTTGAACCTTCTTTTGAAGCACAAATTTTTGCCTTGGAAAAAATGAATGATGTAAGTAAACCTTTTGAAACCGCTTTTGGATATCATATCATCAAATTACTTGACATTATTCCAGCTGCAACTGATAGTTCAGATGCAGCTGCCATGGCTACTTTACAATCTCAGGTAGAAAATGATGAACGCTTGTATGCTGCAAAAAAAGCTAAAGTTCAACAATGGCTTCAACTTATGCAATACAAGCCTGCTGTATACAATGCTACAGATTTATGGGCTTTTACAGATAGTTCAAGGGCAGGAAAAACAATCAAAAAATATAAATCTATTCAAGATTCAACTGTATTATTCACGTTCGATAACGAAAAAGTATACGTAAAAAATTGGCTTCAGTTTTTAATTAGTAATAGTAATGGAAACAACTACACTACATTAATGAAAGATTTTGTTGAAAAAACATCTATCAATCATTATAAAACCAATTTGTATCGGTACAACAAAACTATGCAACAACAATCAGATGAATTTAATGAAGCTAATTTATTGTTTGCTGCCATGGACAAGCATGTATGGGGTAAAGCAGGAGAAAATGCCGATGAATTACAAAATTATTTTCAGAAAAATGCGTCTCAATATCAATGGCAACTTGGTTTTTCTGCTGTAGTTATAACAACACCAAATGAGCAAGTAGCAAAAGAGATTATTGAGAAAATGCAATTAACTCCTAAAAAATGGAGAGATATTGCTACCAGTTTTGGCAATAACGTTATTGCAGATAGTAATAGATACGAATGGGAACAACAACCAATTCAGCAAAAAATAAAACCAGAAATTGGTTTCATTTCAACACCAGAAAAAAATAATGGATCAGATCAGTCGTATACTTTTTTATATGTAACTGCCATTCATACCCAAAAACAACAAAGAGCATTTGAAGATGCCAGAGGCTTAGTAATGAACAATTATCAACAAGTTTTAGAACAAAAATGGCTGTCAGCATTAAAGAAAAAATACCCAGTAACAATTAATACAGCTGTTTGGAAAACTATTCAATAGCTGAAACAAAAAACAAAAGAAAGGTAATTAGAAATGAATATGTTATCTGTTTTATAAATGCACTATTTTTGACGAGTTACAAAAGCGTTACGGATAGAATAAGATGTGATTGATGGAAAAGCATGTAGCAAAATGTGAATTGTTCGAATACTACTGACTATAAAATTGAGCACTTAATACAGTGTATATTGAGATAATAAGGCAATAACAGTACATTCTTAAGTTCCCATCCATCTCTTTTCTACAATAAATCGTAATTGCCTCTGCAACAATAATTTGTATTGATTACCGTTGTGTGTAGATGACTGATTTTGTGGTGATTTTTATTTTTAATTTTTGAAAACAATCAAAATATGGGATGTGGATCTTGTGGAACAGGTAAACCTAATGGCTGCAAAAGCAATGGCGGTTGTAGTACAGGCGGTTGTAACAGAATGAATGTTCACGACTGGTTGAATAATTTACCCATTGCAGATACCGAATCTGCTTGTAAAGTAATTGAAGTAACCTTTAAACAAGGTAGTAGAAAAGAATTTTACCGAAATACAACCTCACATTATTTCGAAAAAGGAGAGTATGTAACTATAGAAGGTGTTGGAGGTTTTGATGTTGGTGAAGTGAGTTTAACAGGAGAATTAGTACGTTTACAATTAAAAAAACGTGGTGTTGATGAGTTTAGTGGCGAAATGAAAAAAGTATTAAGACCAAGCACTGATAGAGATATTGAAAGTTTTGTAATTAGCAAAAGTAGAGAGGCAAAAACATTGGCAAGAAGCCGTGAAATTGCTATTGATTTAAAACTGCAAATGAAGCTTAGTGAAATTGAAATTCAGGCAGATGGTAAAAAAGCTACTTTTTTCTACACAGCAGATGATAGAGTAGATTTTAGAGAAATGATTAAAATGTTTGCCAGTGAGTTTAAACTAAAG
>JBMLQZ010000016.1:0-2657 GCA_049241285.1 Chitinophagaceae bacterium
CAATTCTTCTTGGATCTGCTTTCATTATTTTGGTAACCTCTACTTTAGTACCTGCTAAATCAATACCCATATTATTGGCCTTAATACCCATAGTTGTAAGCATACAACTTGCCAAAGCGGTTGCAACTAAATCGGTAGGACTAAACCTTTCACCTTTTCCATGGTTATCTACTGGGGCATCGTTTTCAACAATCGATCCACTTAACAAATGCGTTAATTCAGTTCTTAACGCTCCTTTATAAATTACGGTTGATGTCATTGTATTATTTTTATCTAAATTTACATTTACAAATATATGATAGTGAAGAAATTATTGTCTTTTATAATTGCCTGTAGCTTAATATCTGTCAATTTGCAGGCTCAGAGTAAACTTACACGAAAACAAAAAGTAGCTCAAAGAAAAGAACGTATTAATCAATTAATTAAACAAGAAGAAGAAGGTGCTTTAATATTTAACAAGCAATCAATCTTTGGATTTAAGTTTAATACCGATGGTTTTAGTTTTCACTACGAGAAAGGTAAATATAAAACCATTGAAAAAACAAATATTTGGTGGTTAGAATTGGGTGAAAAGAAAGATGTAAAACAAATTAAAGAACCACCATTTACAGGTGGTGGTGGCGGTGGCGTAATTGTTGTTTTTGGAAATGAATACGCATATGGTAAACAAAATAATTTTTACCAATTAAAATTAGGATTTGGAAAACAACGAATGATTGGAGGAAAAGGAAATAGAAACGGAGTAGCAGTTTCAGCTGTTTATGGAGCAGGCATAGTTGGAGGAATTTTAAAGCCTTATTATTTACAAACTGTAAATAACAACAACCAATCTGAACATATTAAATATGAGGGCAACGAAACACTGTTTTTAGATCCATCTGCTATTATTGGAGCATCTGGTTTCACAAAAGGGTTAGCTTTAAACGAATTAACAGTAATACCTGGTGGTCAACTTAGAGGTGCTTTAAGATTTGACTATGGTAGATACAATGAAGTAATCTCAGCTATAGAAGTTGGTTTAAACTTAGAATATTATAGTAAAAAAGTACCCATTATGGCTATTGGCAAACAGAGAAATTTGTTTTTTAATGCCTACATCAATTTGCTATTTGGCAAAAGAAAATAGTTCAAAAAGGTTTCAAATTTTAAGTATCAAACTTTATTACTCATTAACTGTAATAATAATAATCAATTACAAATCATTGTCTGTTTAAATTTTAATTTAATTATTCACTCAGACTATTAATAGACAAATATTCATGCAAGAATTACCCATCATTGCTTCAAATACTATAGAAACAGCTATCAAAAAACCAAACTGGTTACGTGTAAAATTACCTATTGGAGAAAGTTATAAACATGTAAGGGGCTTAGTAGATAATCATAAACTACACACTATTTGCGAAAGCGGTAATTGTCCTAATATGGGTGAATGTTGGGGTGCAGGAACTGCAACATTTATGATACTAGGAAATATTTGTACTAGAAGTTGTGCATTTTGTGCAGTTGCAACTGGAAGACCAGACCCTGTAGATTGGGATGAACCACAAAGAGTAGCTGAAGCAATTCATTTAATGAAAGTAAAACATGCAGTTGTTACTAGTGTAGATAGAGATGAGTTGAAAGATGGAGGATCAATTATTTGGTACAATACCATTAAGGCAATTAAATCATTAAATCCAGATACTACTTTAGAAACACTTATTCCAGATTTTAGAGGCATTGAAGAACAAATACTAAGAATAGTAGAAGCTGCCCCTGAAGTAGTTAGTCACAACATGGAAACTGTTGAAAGAAATACTCGAAAAGTAAGAATACAGGCAAAATACAGAAGAAGTTTAGATGTATTAAGAATATTAAAAGAAGGAGGAATGAGAACCAAAACCGGAATTATGTTAGGTATTGGTGAAACAAAAGAAGAAGTAATAGAAACAATGGAACATTTAAGAGAAGTGAATGTAGATGTGTTAACACTTGGACAGTATTTACAACCTACCAAAAAACATTTACCTGTACTAAGATATGTGCACCCTCATGAATTTGCTGAGTTAAGAGAAATTGGATATGAAATGGGATTTGATTATGTTGAAAGTGGCCCATTAGTTCGATCATCTTACCACAGTGAAATGCATGTGTATGAAGGCTATGGAAGAAAAAAATGGATGGAAGAGAAAGGGATAACGCTTTAAGCATTATCCCTTTTTTATTTTAAAATCCTTTTAATTTTATTAGCATTCTCCATTAATTCTTGCAAGTAAGAAAGATTTTCTTTTTCTAAACAAGCTTTAAATTTTTTCAATTGAGTGATATGTTCATTCAATACATCTAAAACATTTTCTTTATTCTGCATAAAAATAGGCGCCCACATAGAAGGGTTGCTTTTTGCTAATCTAACAGTGCTTTCAAAACCACCACCAGCTAATTCAAAAATGGTATCTTCTTCTTTTTCTTTTTCTAAAACGGTATTTGCTAAGGCAAAAGAGGTAATATGAGAAATATGACTAACATAGGCAGCATGAATATCATGAGCAGCAGCATCCATATAAATCATGTGCATACCTAATTGAGTATAAATATTTTCAAAAGTTAATAACGCATCTTCATCACTTTTTTCTTTTTCACATATTACACAAGCTCTTCCTTTAAAAGCATTTCTT
>JBMLQZ010000017.1:0-829 GCA_049241285.1 Chitinophagaceae bacterium
CTGTTTGGCTACCTACAGCATTACAATAGAACATTGGAATTTGATACTTTACAACATTTGCTTTTACTACTGCTTTTCTATCTTCCTCATGTGTGTAATCAAAGGGGCTTGCACTTAAATTAATCATTACATCTGGATTGAATTCCATCAGTTTATCCATTGGACAAATTCTGTACAATGGGTTATCTCCTAAGTTCCAGATATCTTCACAAATGGTAATGGCTAATTTCTTTCCTTTTAATTCAACAATATTCCATTCATAAGCAGGTTCAAAATATCTATACTCATCAAACACATCATAAGTTGGTAAAAGTGTTTTATGAATTTCTGCTTTTATTTCTTTTTCATATAAAAAAAAGGCTGCGTTAAATAAATCTTTTCCTTTTGAATGTGTGTTTCTTGCAGGTGAACCAATTAACACAGCAATGGTATCGGCATGTTGTTTTATGGTATCAATTGCAGCATAACATTTATGTATAAAATCTGAAAATTCTACAAAATCTCTTGCAGGATAACCGCAAACACTCATTTCACTGAAAACAATTAAATCGCCACCTTGCTGCTTGGCAAAAGTGATGGCTTCAATTATTTTATTTGAATTGCTCTCAAAGTTGCCAATATGATAGTTTTGCTGTGCTAAAAATATTTTCATGTTGCAAATTTAATAAAGCCAATCAACAATGCTTTAGCAAATGCAAACGTCAAATTTTTAACAATAAATGAAAATGTACTTGTAGATAATTGACTTATTTCGTGTACAACAAGTAATGGTGAATTAAACTTGAATAAATATGTTGAAACAATTATTATATATTTTAACAGGGTTTTT
>JBMLQZ010000017.1:839-8909 GCA_049241285.1 Chitinophagaceae bacterium
AAAAAGAAAGTGCCAGATGTTTCAGAAATACAAGTGCCTATAAGCACTATTCGTTTTGAAAAAGATTTTTTTGCTATTGATACACAAAAAATAGATGCTGGATTACAACAAATATTTGAAAAGTATCCTTCTTTTTCAAAAGACTTTTTATTCAATATTTTAGGTAGTTTTCAGAACCCAGAAAGTGTGGCTAGTAGTGCAAAATCATTCATCAATAGTTATACTTCAATTTATACTGCTTGTAACAAGCAATTTTCGAACTCTAGTGAAACTGAATCTGCTATAAAAAATGGATTACAATTTGTAAAGTATTATTTTCCTAATTATAAGCAGCCACAAAAAATTGTCACTTTTATTGGTCCATTAAATAGTTATGCCAATATTATTACAGCAGACAATTCATTAGCTATAGGATTGCAATTGTATTTAGGAAAAGATTTTAGTTTATACCAGTCAGAAGCCTTGCAAACATTATATCCTAGCTATATTAGTAGACGCTTTGAGCCTTCTTATATTCCAGTTAATTGTATGAAAAATGTTATTGATGATCTCATGCTTCAATTTAAAAATCAGCCAACAAATGGCGAGTTAATTGAGCAAATGGTTGAATCTGGAAAAAAATTGTATTTATTAGATGCCTTTTTGCCTAAACTAGCCGATTCGTTAAAAACTGGTTATACACAAGAACAACTTACAGCTTGCTTAGCAAGTGAAAAAAATATTTGGACCTTTTTTGTACAGAATAATTTGCTTTTTGAAAGTGATGCAAACAGAATTAATACCTATGTAAATGATGCTCCTAATACTCCTGAATTTGGTAACAATTCTCCAGGAAATATAGGTCAATTTGTTGGTTGGAAAATTGTACAAAAATGGATGCAACAAGACGATAAAAGAACCTTGCAACAACTTATTCAAACTTCACCTAAATCTATTTTTGAACAAGCAAAATATAAACCCTAGCTACATTTCAATATCTAGTTTTAAATTGTTTTTAAGTTGTAATAATAAAGGATATTGTTTTGCTAAGTATTCAAACTTTTGCTTGCTATTCAATTGTAAATGCAATGGGATAGCTTCTTTTTCACCTTCTTCAATTACAAAATCGAAACTTATATTTTTAGAGTGATATTGTTTTTGAAAAAAATCTAACAACAACATTTTTTCTTGTTCTATAAAGCGTTGCTGCAAAGCACTATCAACTCGAATGGTAAAAGTGGTTTCGTCAATTACATGAACACTTGCTAAACTAAACGCATTGGCTTGTGTATGTTTGTTTGCAGCTTTTAATTGTTGAATAAATTCATTCCATTTTTCTTGCAAATTACTTGCATCAACAGCAATAGGATCTTCTACAACTTGTATAGAATATCTATCTCCATACTTTTCTCTTAAAGCATCTAACAAACTTTTTTTAGATGCTTCTACTATAGGTTGATTGCTGGTGTTTTCAGTAGAATTTTGTGACGAATTTGTTGGTTGTGCAACAGTATTGTTTACTGCTGTTGTTATTGGAATTGTATCAGCAGGCTTGCTACTGTTAGCTGCAGTTTTTGCAATTGGTTTCGGTTCTTCAACATACAGTTTAGCATTAGTTGCAGTAGGTTTAATTTGAATAGATGGAATTGGGTTAAACTTTATAGCTGTTGGGCCATCAATTCGTTTTTTTTTTATTACACTTCCTGCTTCATTTACAGATAATTCAATGGCCTGTTGTAGAAAGTTTAGTTTTATTAATACTAATTCAACATGTAATCTTTTATTTCGAGCCATTTTATAATGAATCTCAGCTTCATTAAGCATATTTAGAGTGCTTACTAAAAAACTGGTTTGTACATTTTTAGCAACACTCATATATTTTTCTTGCAATCCTTCCACAACATCTAATAATTGGGCAGCTCTGGCATCTTTACAAACTAAAATATTTCTAATAAATTCCGCAAAGCCATTTAATACTAAGTCACCCTCAAATCCTTTTTTATTTATTTGATCATACAAAATCATGGCACCAGCCATATCTTGTTGTAACAAGTATTCTAATAATTTAAAATAATAATCATGATCTAGTATGTTTAAGTGTTCTAAGGTATTTTGATAATTAACAGCTCCATTGGTAAAACTTACAATTTTATCTAAAATGCTTAAAGCATCACGCATACAACCTTCGCTCTTTTGAGCAATAATTTGTAAAGAAGCTTTATCTGCAGCAATATTTTCTTTGTCTGCAATTTCTTGTAAATGTTCAACAGTATCGTTGTTAGTTATACGTTTAAAATCAAATATTTGGCATCTACTTAATATGGTAGGTAATATTTTATGTTTTTCAGTTGTTGCTAAAATAAATATGGCATATGAAGGTGGCTCTTCTAAGGTTTTTAAAAATGCATTAAATGCACTAGCACTTAACATGTGTACCTCATCTACTATATACACTTTGTACTGACCAGCTTGTGGAGCAAATCTAACTTGCTCTACTAAACTTCTAATATCTTCTACCGAGTTATTGCTAGCTGCATCTAGTTCATGAATATTCATTGAATTACCAGCATCAAACGAAACGCAGCTTTGGCAAGTGTTACAAGCTTCACCTTCAGGTGTTTGTTGTGTACAATTAATAGTCTTTGCTAATATTCTTGCACAAGTAGTTTTACCAACGCCTCTTGGTCCACAAAATAAAAAAGCATGAGCTAGCTGATTATTTTTAATGGCATTTTTTAGAGTAGTAGTAATATGACTTTGCCCAACAACTGTATTAAAGTTTTGAGGTCTGTATTTGCGAGCAGAAACAATAAATTTATCCATATTTATGCAAGTGCGAAAAAGCCAAAAATACGCATTACATAACTATAATAATTTGATTCTTTTTTATAATTGTTATTTGTTGGTATTATTTAAGCTATATTTTAAGTAGATATCTTTTTTCTCATTTATATGCACTAATTCGTTGAAAATATGTGGGAAAATAGTTTTGTACTTAGTTCTGAAATATATTGCATTAAAGCAGCTATAAACTGCAACAAATTATCTACTCAATGCCAGTAAAACAAAAAATTATCAACGATCCGGTGTATGGATTTATTACCATTAATCACCCTTTGTTATTTGATATTATTGCACATCCCTATTATCAACGATTGCGTAGAATTCATCAAATGGCATTGGCATATCTTGTGTATCCTGGTGCTGTTCATACAAGGCTTATTCATAGTTTAGGTGCTTATCATTTAATGTGCAATGCTATTAATGAATTAAAAGCTAAGGGCGTTTTAATAACAGATGAAGAAGAAATAGCCGTAAAAGCAGGAATATTATTGCATGATGTAGGTCATGGTCCTTTTTCGCATGCATTAGAAAGTCAACTATTGCAAGGTGTTCATCACGAGCAGATAGGGTTATTGATTATGCAAGTAATGAATGAAGATTTTGGAGGAAGATTGCAAATGGCTATTGATATTTTTACCGATAATCATCCAAAAAAATTTCTGCACCAACTGATTAGTGGCCAATTAGATGTTGATAGAATGGATTATTTAACGAGAGATAGTTTTTTTACTGGTGTAAGTGAAGGCGTTATTGGCTATGATAGAATATTAAAAATGCTAGTGGTGCATAATGGTGAGCTTATGGTTGAAGAAAAAGGCATTTATAGCATAGAAAAATTTCTAATAGCTCGTAGACAAATGTATTGGCAGGTTTACCTACATAAAACGGTGTTAAGTGCAGAAATTTTATTAGTACACATTCTAAAAAGAGTGAGAGAATTATCTGCTATTAATACCCCTAATTTAAGAACAGGCGGAGCCACAGATTTTTTCTTGTTTAATTTTAAAGGAGAAATGAACAAAGAAACACTGCATCAATTTTGTGAGCTAGATGATGTAGATTTTTCTTTTGCTGTAAAACATTGGAGCAATCATGCAGATGTTGTATTGAGTGAATTGGCAAAACGATTACTCAATAGAAAACTCTTGAAAATAAAACTTCAATCAGAACCTTTTCCAGAATCATTAATACAAAGTAAACTGCAAGAAGCTTGTGCTACTTTACAGCTTAGTCCAGAATTGGCACAATATTTTGTATTTTCGGGTGAAGCCGATAATACCATGTATAAAACTAATGATGAAAAAATAAATATTCTTTATAAAGATGGAACAGTAAAAGATATATCTGAAGTAGATAATCCTTTAATACATCAAACCATTGCTGCACCTATTAAAAAATTCTATCTTTGTTCATTAACCTAATCCAAAAATAAAATCCTTAACACATTTATATGTGATAAGGTTATATATAATATATGCAATTTACAGCCGCACAAATAGCCATGTTAATTGATGGAACAGTAGAAGGTAATGCATCTGCAGCTGTTGCTTCTTTTGGCAAAATTGAAGAAGCTGTTTCAGGACAACTTTCTTTTTTGGCAAATCCTAAATACGAAGAATATTTATATACCACCAATGCTTCAATCATTATTGTAAACAATGCATTGCAATTAAAGCAACCAGTAAGTTGTACATTAATACGTGTTAGTGATGCATATGCTGCATTTGCAACCTTGCTTTCAAAATATCAAGCAATTGTTACAGAACAACTTCAAGGTATTGAGCAACCAAGTTTTATAGCATCATCTGCCAAATTGGGTAACCATATTTACATAGCTGCATTTGCTTATATTAGTAATAATGTAGTTATTGGAAACAATGTAAAAATTTTTCCAAATGTATTTATAGGAAATAATGTTCGTATCGGTAATAATGTACTATTGTATCCTGGTGTAAAAATTTACAATGATTGTATTATAGGCAATCATGTAACTATTCATGCAGGTTCAGTTATTGGTAGCGATGGTTTTGGATTTGCACCTACATCTGAAGGAATTTATAAAAAAATACCTCAAATTGGTAATGCCATTATTGAAGATTATGTAGAAATTGGTGCTAATTGCACAATTGATAGAGCAACAATGGGATCAACAATTATTAAAAAAGGAGCTAAGCTTGATAACCTAATTCAAATTGCACACAATGTAGAAATAGGAAGTGATACTGTTATTGCCGCTCAAGTTGGTATTAGTGGTAGTACTAAAGTAGGTAATCATGTAATGGTAGGTGGACAAGCAGGTGTTGCAGGGCATTTAACCATAGCTGATGGTGTAAAAATTAATGGGCAAAGTGGTGTTAGTAAATCAATCAAACAATCTAATATAGCTGTTACAGGAACTCCAGCTTACGAATATACAGCAACGTTGCGTAGCCAAGCAATCAGTAGAAACCTGCCTAATCTTGAAAAACGTATCATTGAATTAGAGCAACAGTTGCAAAAATTATCTGGATATTTATCAGAAAATTCAAAGTAAATATCCATTGAATACCGAAAAACAATACAAGAGTGATGAGACTTTATGTGCTACATTGGGTACAATAGGTGCTGCATTATCTGCAACTTGTTTATACCAACATTTAATGTTTATGATACCTTTTTGGGTAACATACATACTAGCTTTTATTTACCTGTTCGCATTTATTTGTTATATATTGTTGGCTAAACGAAATAGGTTTGCCCCTTTACTCATTATAGTTGTAGCAATTTGTATGTTTTTAGATTCAATATTATTACTATACACCGTTACTATTTCACCAATCGTTTTATTGTTTACAGGTTTTAATATCATATCTGTTTTAGTTATTTTTACTGTTGGGCTACCTAAACGTTTAAACCAATATTATCTTCAACAAAAAGAAGAAGACGCTTATTGGGAAGATAAAATTTAGCTAAAACTGCACCAGCTTACCCCATAATTTGTATTCTAATTTTTCTATTCCTAGCTATTGCCTATTTTTGTTTAATTATTCTATCTAAATTTCGAGTATTTAAGTAACTAGATTAATTAGTGTTAGCTTGATACTTTATGAAAGGAAAATATTATCAGCATGAGTTTTAATCCAGACAAACAACATACCTTAAGCAAATCAGTAAGTATAAGTGGCACAGGTTTACATACAGGAATACTTGTAGACATGAAGTTAAAACCAGCAAATCCTGGTTTTGGAATTCAGTTTCAAAGAGTCGATTTGCCCAATCAACCCATAATAAAAGCAGATTGCGATTTGGTTACAGATACAAGTAGGGGAACCACTTTGCAAATTGGCGATGTTAAAGTAAGCACAGTAGAACACATTTTAGCAGCTTTAATAGGTTTAGGAGTAGATAATGTATTGATAGAAATTAATGGTCCAGAAATACCGATTATGGACGGAAGTTCTCAGCCATTTATCGAATTAATTGAATCTGGAGGAATTGCAGAACAAGATGCTGCAAAAGCTTGGTATAGCATTGATGAAAATATTTTTCATTATGATGAAGAAAAGCGTGTAGAAATGGTTGCTTTACCAGCAGTTGAATATCAAATCACTACACTAATCGATTTTAATAGTCCGGTTTTAGGCACCCAACATGCAGGTTTAAAAACCATGAAAGATTTTAAATCTGAAATTGCTCCATGTAGAACCTTTTGTTTTTTACATGAATTAGAAGCATTGTTAGACCATGATTTAATTAAAGGTGGAGATATCAATAACGCTATTGTGGTAGTTGATAAGCAGGTTTCTGATGAAGAAATGACCAGGCTTGCTAAAGTTTTTAAAAGAGAAAAAATTGAAGTAAAAACTGAAGGTTATTTAAATAATCTTGAATTAAGATTCCCTAACGAACCTGCAAGACATAAATTACTAGATGTTGTTGGCGATTTGGCTTTAATTGGCTACCCCATTAAAGCAAGAATTATTGCAAATAGACCTGGCCATAGTACCAATGTTGCTTTTGCAAAAAAAATAAAGCAGTACATCAAAAAGAACAAGTATGTAAAAGATGTTCCAGTTTATGACCCTGCATTGCCTCCTGTTTACAATTTAGAGCAAATTGAAAAAACATTACCACATCGTTATCCATTTTTATTAGTAGATAAAATAACTGAGTTAACCGATAAACACATTATTGGAATAAAAAATGTAACGTTTAATGAGTGGTTTTTCCAAGGTCATTTTCCAAATAATCCAGTTATGCCTGGGGTTTTACAAGTTGAAGCGTTGGCACAAACAGGTGGAATTTTGTGTATTAACTCAATGCCTCCTGGTGAATATGATACTTATTTTTTAAAAATTGATAATTGTAAATTCAAACAAAAAGTAGTTCCAGGAGATACAATGATATTGAAGATGGAATTAATTGAGCCAATTAGAAGAGGTATTTGCTCAATGAGAGGAACCGTTTATGTGAATGGAAAAGTAGCTACAGAAGGCGATTTAGTTGCCCAAGTAGTTAAAAGAAACTAAAAAAAATATATTTTTAATATTCGTGCAGCTAATCCATGAAAATTGGCATCTTTTTAATGCTAATATCAAACTATGGAAATATTAGCGGCTCCACAACCCAAAATAAAGCGGATGACACATCCCTACACTTACATCGATCCAAACGCAAAAGTAGCTCCAAACGTTAAAATCGATCCATTTACAGTAATACATGGAGATGTAACTATCGGCGAAGGCACATGGATAGGCAGTAACGTAACCATAATGGAGGGAACCAAAATTGGTAAAAATTGCCGAATTTTTCCTGGTGCAGTTTTGGGAGCAATACCTCAAGATTTAAAGTTTAGTGGCGAAAAAACCACCGTTGAAATTGGCGATAATACTACCATTCGTGAATTTGTTACCATTAATAGAGGAACAGATGATAGGGGAAAAACCAAAGTAGGAAGCAACTGTTTAATTATGGCTTATTGTCATATTGCCCATGATTGTTTAGTTGGTAACCATTGTATTTTAAGTAATAGCGTTCAAGTAGCTGGTCATGTTGTTATTGGTAATTGGACTGTGATTGGTGGAGTAAGTGCTGTTGGTAACAGCTTATCTTTGCTAGCTTTAAATAAGGGTTATGCGGCTAATTTTTATCTAATACCTCATTTCACTTATGGTGTTGTTAATGCCTGTGTAATTTTTCTTATTGGTTTTGGCGGGTTTTATTTTATAAATTTTATGCTTGTTGACAGTAGTAACGGCTCAAAAACTG
>JBMLQZ010000018.1:0-1627 GCA_049241285.1 Chitinophagaceae bacterium
CTTAAAGCGGTTGCTGCTATGCTTAATTTTATAATAAAACTTGAAAAAGATTTTTGACTGTGAAATGCTATTTTTTTAGCAATGATAAATGGAACATTCAAAATAAAAAGCTTGTTTAAGCACTAAAACTACATTTGTTTTTTGCAAATTCATGCATCAAAAAATAAAACTGCATTAAGCTTTTAATTTCCAAAGGCAACCTTGATATTTAAATGATTCTAGCTCTACATAGTAATGGTCGTTATCGGCTATATAATCAAAAACCAACTCATAATACTGTTGTAAAAATGCATAGAATTCTGGTTTATTAAAAAAGATACAAGCATAAGAAGCTTCAATACCATAAAATTCTGGCGGAACGTTTTGAACAGTGTATCTATCCTTAGATTGATCGGTAAATGCTATGTAATCTAGTAAAAGAAATGGTATTTTATGCTGAACTAATTTTTCAATTACTTCTTTATAATTTTCAAGGTATTGTAATACACCACAAAAAATAGCAATATTAGGTTTGTATTGTTGCATACATTCTTCAACCGTAAAGAAAAATTGTAGTTGATTGGTTTCAAAATGCTTTTTTCCTTCTTCTACATAGCTTGGCTGCTCTACAATACACCAATTCAATGAATTTAAATGTTTTAAGTAAGGTAATTTTTGAAAGTATGTTGTGCCTAAAGAGCCTCCAAAATCTAAAACAGTTAATTGATTATTATTGGTAGAAGCCATCCATAAAAGGCTACTTAACATAGGAAAGTTTGATGGTGCTTTATCATACACAATACCATCTCTTTCATAAGCTACTTCTTTATTTTTTACTTTGGTTGTTGTAGTTACTATTCTTTCTAAAATATGAGCTGCATTGTAACCGGTGGTATTTTTTTGAGCTTCAGCATACGATTTATAATTTCCTTTCCATCCATACTTAAAACTGAACCAACGAATGGTTTTAAAAATTGGTGGTACAAATTGTTTAACAAGGTAATGCATATAAAAATTAATTAGGATTGGAAAATAATCAAAATCCCAATAGCTTTAAAAAATCCAAATAGCTTTAATGTATATTTTTTAAAAATCTTTCTTTCAATGTTAGAAATGCAATTGAAAGATGACTACTTGTATATTTCACTTATTTTCGTTGTATGTCTAAACAAGATGCACTAATTATAGGAAGGCAACCCATTATTGAAGCTTTACAAAATGGACGAGCCATTGATAAAATATTGTTTCAAAAAAATGCAAATGGAGATGCTATTGTACAAATAAGGGCTTTAGCAAAGGAATTAGATGTTCCTACACAAATGGTTCCTATTGAAAAGCTGAATTATATGACAAGAGCTAATCATCAAGGTGTAATAGCCCTTGCTGCTTTGGTAACTTATCAAGATTTGGATGAAGTTTTATTAAAGATTGAACAAAAAAATGAATTACCATTATTAGTAATGTTAGATGGAGTTACAGATGTAAGAAATATTGGTGCAATTGCTAGAAGTGCTTACTGTTGTGGTGCTCAAGCAATTATTATTCCTGATAAAGGCGTAGGAGCCCTGAATGAAGAAGCAATGAAAAGTAGTGCAGGTGCTTTGGAAAGAATTGCCGTTGTTCGTGTAAATAGTTTGCTAAAAGCTGT
>JBMLQZ010000019.1:0-13544 GCA_049241285.1 Chitinophagaceae bacterium
CAACTTAATTTGCAAGATAGATATGCCGATGTAGGTATGAATGGCTACATGAGTAAACCATTTAGAGAGGAAGATTTATACAATTTAATTACTAAAGTAATGAACCAATCTATGAACATGGATGAAAAATTGTACGACCTATCGATGATTGAAGAAATGGCTGCTGGTGATGAAGGTTTTATTAAAGTTTTGATTGAAACATTTATTAGCTCTGTACCTCCTATTGTTGAATCGATGGTTGCAGCATCGGATGCTGGCGATTGGAAAAAAGCTGGCTTAGAAGCCCATAGCTTAAAAAGTAATGTGAGCACTTTGCAAATATTTTCTGCTTTAGATGATATTAAATTAATTGAACAATATGGTAAGCACAACATGAATGTTGAAGCTATTCCTGAATTGGTTACTAAAACATCGGCAATTGTTACAAAAGCAATTGAACAATTAGAAAAAGCGTATAGCTAGTTTACTTTTATGTAAGCTTCTTTCTATAAATTATCTGTTTCTTCTGTTTCTGGAGTTTCGGTTAACTCATCTTCTTTTTTGCCTCTTCCTAATTTTATTTTTGGGTTTTCTTGAGTGCCAGTAATTGTCATTGGTATTCCAAAAATGCCTAATGGTGGTAAACCTAGTCTAAATTTTAAATTTAACCTGCCATCGAAACTTACTTGTCCTTCAAATTTTGGTCTAAAACCAAACACTTTCATTTTGGTTTTTTCTATAGTTATAATGTTGTTTTTAATTTGGGTTTTAATGACCAATTTTTTTGTAGATGGATTGTTTACACTATCTCTATTGGTAGCTTTGCTTACAGCAGAAAATAATTTTAATCCCTTAACTTTTAAGTTATTAATGGTTAATGTTCCTCCACCTGTTAATGATGGATAAATAGGCATCATTTGGTTGTTTAATTTGCCTTGTAAACTATAATCTAATGCTGCAACACCTTGAACACTTTTTGCCGAAGTTGCTAAGGTTCTTAATAAATCAATTTGGTTATATGCCTTTCTTATATCAAAACTATCTGCAGTAATATGGTATTTAAATAGGGCTTTAGTAGGTGTAAGACTTTGATAACTTCCTTCCATAGAAACATTGGCATCTACACATTTAAAACCTGTTTGTTTTGCTGTAATAGTTCCATTATTTACTAACAATGTTGACTGTACATTTTTTAAAGACAAACCATTGTACACCATTTCTTTAGTATTGGCCTGTAATTGAATTTGTAAGTTTTTTGGAATAATTACTACACCTGTTTCTGTATGGTTTTTTATAGCACTGTCATTAGCAAATGCCATCCATTCATCTACAATAATTTTATTACTTTCTACAGAAATATTTCCTTGTAAAGCATCATTTTCTTTCATTACATAATTAATAATATTAGTGAGATATCCTTTTGCAGAAATTGTTGAACTGCCATAGTTTGCTAGTAATTGTTGCAGTACAATTTTATCTTGTTTAAATACAAATAAGCCATTGTTAATGGTAAAAGGTTTTGGCAAAACATTGTAGTTAATAGCTATGTTTTGTAATTGTATATTGCCACTATTTTGTAATTGATGATACAAGCCTTTTAATACATCGTTTTGATTGCCTTTTAGCGATACATTAGCTGCTATAAGCCCATCTATATTCATGCCTTCAATAGCAAAAACCTTATACATTTTGCCAATATCAATAATGCCTTTTGCAGCAATATTGTATTGTATATTATTAAAGTTTGAAAGATTTGCTTCCGCTGTAAATTGTTTGTCTTCAAAGCTAAAAGATGCTGGAGCTACTTTTACAATCATATCTTTTAAGCTTCCACTAGTATTGCTGATAACTGTTTGAATATGTATGTTTTTGATAGCGTTGGGATAATATTTTGTTTTAATTGAAGCATTCACCAATTTTAATGTTCCTTGTGTTTTTGGAAAAACATTTTTTTGTTGATTATACACGCCATTGCTAGTAACATTTGCATTAAGTTTTCCATTTAAAATTAATCCGTCTAAAGGAAATACTTTTTGAATATCTGCCAAATTAATGGAAGATTGTAATTGCATATCTACAGGCATATCTTCAGCACCACCAATTTTAAAAAAACCTTTAAGGTAATTGCCTAAAAAATTGGCATTTAATTTTTCAAGTGATAGTTGAATGTGCTTGTATTGATGATCGTTACAACTGGCATTTACAGAAAAACCTATGTTGTTCATGGCTAGTGGTAACGAGGCATATTTAAAATAGCCATTACTAAAAGTTGATTGTATTTTGAATGATGGAATGCTTGTAATTACGGTATCTTTTTGGGCATTATTTACTTGAACAGCTGTTGCATATTTGCCATTCATTTGGCATTGCATTGTAAGTATTCCTTTTACATCGAATGGAGCAATTCCAAGTGCTTTATCCCATCTTTCAAGATCAATAGCTGTATTTATTTTAGCTTGAATAGTAGGTTGTTTTAGTCCGTTTATTTTAAAAACAGAGCTGAAATAATCTTTATCTACATTAAAAAATATTGAGTCGATGTTTACATACAAACTATCGGTATTAAATCCGGGTAATTTGGTCTCGAAATTTAGAAACAAATTGCTAACAGGTATGGGGGCATTTTCGTAAGCAATATAACCACCACGTATACCCATTTTCATGGTAAGATCTGGTAGGGTTTTGCTTGAAGCAATATATTTCCCATTTAAAGAAACATCAATATCTGCTGTGCCTTCAACCCTTGTTTTTTCAAGCCATTGCAAGTATTCTGGCGGAAAAGCAGTGATAATATTTTTTAGTTCTGTTGCATTTGAGTTCAACTGAAAATTCATATTGTATCCTTCTTTCAAAAACTCAAATTTTCCTTTAAAATTTACGGGTAGCTTATTAATTTTTAGGTCGTTTCTTTCGAATATAAAAGCCAGAGAATGGGTATTAATTTTAGTAATTAATTCGGCGGTTAATTTTTTCGATAGAAAATAAGATTGGTGATTGTATTCAAAATCTGCAGACTCAATTTCAATAGTTGATGCAAGGTCAAAAATGGCCTTGCTTAAATCACCTTTACCTTCATAGTTTAGTCCGCCAGCTTTAAAGTACATAGGTAACGATGCATCGTTGTAAATAATGTTGCTTCTTTCTACAACAATTCTTTCAATTTTTAGTGAAGCAGAACTACTATCGTTTTGTGAAGATTGTTTGTTAGATGATGCATACACATTGTAATTGGCATTTCCATTTTTATCAACAAAAATTTGAATATTGCTTTCAGTTAAAAACAGCTGGTCTACCTTAATTTTTCTTGATAATAAACTTGAAAGATTAATTCCTAAAGCCAATTCTTTTGCACTAAGTAAAGTGTCTTTTTCAAATGGAGCAGAGCCTTTTAAATCAACATCGTAAAGGGTAAGGGTAAGTGTAGGAAAATGGTTGAAAAATGTAAATCTTGCTTTATTAAAATGAATATCGCCAGTAATATTTCTATTGATTAATGCTTTAATTTCTTTTGACATCTTTTCTGGAAACAACATGGGTAATACTGCTAAAGCACCTACTATTACTGCTATACTAATGCCTGTAATTTTAAGTGTTTTAATAACTATTTTTTTAAACGTAGTTGCCATAAGAATGAAAGTTGAAAATCTAGTTTTGAAAATACTAAATAATTAATATTTAATTTGATTCGGAATTAGTTAATGATTATTTTTTGTAAATAATGGACTAATAGCTTGTTTATATATTTGACGAATAACTAACTGATGATATTTTTTATTGCCACAATTTTGTACCCATCTTATTCCATAAATACCATTCGTTAAAAAAACTTCATCGGCTTCCAAAACATCTTGTTTTGAAATACTCGTTTCTTGTATATTTTGCTGATTGCTATGTAAATAGTGAATAATATGCTTTCTCATAACCCCATTTACACAGCCTTCTGAAAGTGCAGGTGTAAATATGCTATTGTCTTTTACAATAAAAATGTTAGCTATTGTTGCATCGGCAATTCTATGATGGGTATTAAGAACCAAGGCATCGTTTAAATGTTGATTTTTTGCCCACAAAGCAGCCATTGCATAAGGTAAATAATTACTGCTTTTTATAGAAGAATATATGTCACAACTTTTTTGGGCATCTTCAAAAAAATCAATAACAAGTCCATTTTCGTTCAATTGATTATTGGCAGCATTTAAAGCCCAAGTTTGTATGGTATAATTAGGAACATGATTTTTTGGATCGTATAAACCACCTTCACTTCTATAAATGGTTAAACGAATTCTTGCCAATTTTGAATGCCCATTTTTTTGTACCAAGGCTTTTATTTGATCGGTAAAATAAGATGCAGTAAAGTTAGAAGGAACATCAAACTGAAGCACTTTTAATGAATGAAATAAACGTTCAAAATGATAGTCGCTTAAAACAATTTGATTGTTCATAAATTTCATGGTTTCAAAAAAACCATCGCCATATCTAAAACCACGATTGTTAATGCTTACAACCGCCTTATCTTCTCTAATGATTAATCCGTTTTGATTCGCATACACATTCATTTTGTAAAGGTAAGCTGCATTATTTGATTACCATATTTTACTTGATAAAATGAATAACAACATTCATATTCATGCACAAATGAACTAACTTGAATTTGATGTAATATGGTTGTCAATAGCAATAAAAAAGTGATGTAATTTTTCATTACATCACTTGAATTTGTTAACAGTATTCTTATAACAGATTGTTACTTAAGTATTACGATTGCATTTTAGTGCCAAACGCTAAATCGCCAGCATCGCCTAAGCCTGGAACAATATATCCTTTAGCTGTTATTTCTTCATCAATATCACCACACCAAATAGTAATTTCAGAGCCGCATTCTCTTTGAATATATTCAATACCCATAGCACATGCAATGGCACAAACCACATGTATACTTTTAGGCTTTCCTTCTTCTTTCATGTATTGAATTGTTTTTACAATAGAAGCTCCTGTAGCCAACATTGGGTCACTAATTACAATAATTCTATCTTCTAAAGAAGGGCAACTCATGTATTCTAAACTTATTTCAAAACTGCCATCTCTATGGTGTTTTCTGTAGGCTGAAATAAAAGCATTGTCTGCTTTATCTAAATAGTTTAACATGCCATTGTGTAGTGGTAAGCCTGCACGTAAAATAGTAGCTAATACGGGTTGTTCTGCAATTACTTTACTTTCATGAACACCAAGTGGGGTTTGTATATCAACAGTTTTCGATGGAAGCTTTTTACTTATTTCATAAGCAGCAACTTCACCAATTCTTTCTAAATTTCTTCGAAAACGTAATCTATCGTTTTGCACATTAATATCTCTTAATTCAGAAACCCAATTACTTACTAAACTGTGTTGCTCGCTTAAATTAACAATCATAATAGCTTTGCTTTAAAATATACAAACATTCGAAAGTAAATAAAATACACGTTATCTGCATCATTCATTCATTTTAAATGTACTGCATTTAAAAAATCAGTTATCAATAGTATTTAGGTTAAAATAGGTAAAGGCAATTCAAATACTATTCTATTTTAACATGTATATTTGAATTGAATCAACAGTAGACTATTATGCGTTGTTTATTTATTGCTTTATTCAGTATTTGTACATTTATTAGTTGTAATAATGAAGATGTTTCTTCTGATAAATTTGACAAGGATAGTTATCAAAAATCAAAGGAAAGTTTAGCTGAAAAGGAAAAAAGTAGTCCTAAAACATTTTTAAAAATTACTGGTACTGATAAAAGGCGTTGGCTTTTTGGAACCACTATTTATAAAGGAACTATTGAGAATACAGCCACCACAGTTGCATATAAAGATGTACGGGTAAAATTGTTGTATTTTAATGAAGAAAAAGAACAAGTAGCTAATCATGAAGAGTTGCTTGATGAAATAATTGAACCCAATGCTTCTATAAATTTTAAAGCAAAATATAAAACACCCAAAGGTACAGATAGTGTTTATGCTTATATTATGAGTGCCAAGCCAGTTAAAGAATAATTATGGAATTAGTGCATGGTTTACTGCTATTTTAATGGCATCTCTCTTTGAATTTACTTGTAGCTTTTTATAAATATTTTCACAGTGGGTTTTTACGGTATGTTCACTAATATTTAGTAGATAAGCAATTTCAGCATAGGTTAAGCCTTCATTGAGTTTTCGTAATATTTCTGTCTCTCTATGCGTAATGTCTAATACACTTGCATTTACATGTTCTAAACGTTTATAATCATCATATTCATTCAATATTTCTTGCGTAATCCACTCGTTTGTTGATATAGATTTTTGTGAAGTAATTTGTTCAATAGCTTTTATTAATTGTTTAGCACCTGTAGCTTTTGGTAAATATCCTTTAGCACCGTTTAGTAAAACTTTTAAAATAATATTTTTATTCAAATGACCACTATAGCATAATATATTTTGTTTTGGATAACGTTGTTTTATTTTATGACAAACTTCATATCCATTCATATTCGGCATTTGAATATCGAGGATAATGATATCTGGCTTTATGCCTTTATTTAGTTCTGCTAATAAATCGTTCCCATTCGATAATTCAGCAATAATCACCACATGTTTGTATGTTGATAGCAAAAGTTTAGTTTCTAGTCTACTAGCATTAAAATCGTCGCAAATACAAACTGTTATCATGTTTTCAGCTTTAAACTACAATAAACAACGCTTACTTTTTACTAGTAAAATGAAAAGGAAAGTTAGATTCTTTATGGGGTAACTAGTTAAAAATTATTGAAATATAGGGATATTTTCTAGAGAATGTTTAAGGTAAATGGATGACTGGTTGTATTTTAATTTGCTTTTGAATAGAATCTAATTTTAAATCTATGCCTTTGGTAATTGCTTGAATATTTGGTTTGATGTGCATATTTGGAATAATGCCTCTTCCATCTTTTGGTCTATTTGAATTCATTACCAATCTGTATAAAGGAAGGGTTACTGTTAATTTACTATTGGGTAAAACAATGGTAGGTAAGTATAAAGCTGAGTTTCCATAAAAACCGCCACCACTTTCCTCTCCAACAATGGTAACATTTTGTTGGTTGAATAGATTGCCAGCAAACATGGTAGCAGCAGAAAAAGTGTATCCACCTTGTATAATGTATATCTGTTTGTTGTAATGATACTTTTGTTTGGGTGTATACCATTTGTTTTCATTATTGGTAAAATGAAAATATCCATCCTTGCCTTTCTTATTTAAAAAATTCATAGGAAACCAATACCATATTAAACTAGGTATGTATTTGCTGTACTGTAAACTTCTATTAATTGCGTAAGCAGAATCTGTTGTTTTAAATGGTTTATCTATTAAATATTTGGTAAGTACAATACTGTTGCTTAATCTTCCACCAGTGTTTTCCCGAATATCAATAATTAAGTTTTGAATATTTTGTTCTGTTAATGTTTTAAAACTATTTCTAAAAAATTTGTTCAATCTTATATTACTAAAGGTGGCTACCCGCATGTAAGCTGTACGATTGGTTGAGTCAATTTGTAGGGATCTTTTGGATAATAATTTAGATTGCTTAATAGCCTTTCTACTGGGCTTTTCAATAGTTTTTTGAGTAGTTGCTTTTTTTGTTACTGTATCTTTTACAGGTATAAATGCCTTTATGTTAGTAGAAGCAGATTGCCCATTTTTATCAATATAAGTAAAAGTATAAACGCTGTCTTTTCCCCAAGCTAATTCGTACCATCTAAAAAAACTACCACTAATAACTTGACTTTTATAATTATTAGAATAGCCATCTGTACTTATCAATCGAAATATTGAATCGAGAATAGTTTTAGCACTTTTGCCATTGATATGTCTAATTATAGTTCCTCTTTTTAAGAGTGAATCAGTAGGCCAATAATTACCCAATACTACCATGGTATCTTCCCATGTTTTTATGGCTAATGGAAACTGTGGAAAACGGTTTTTTGGTAATGCTTTTGTGTAATTTTTCGAAAAGCTAATACTGGTATGTCCACAACGAATATGACTTAATATATAAGCAACTTTATTTCTAAATGCTACCTCAGTAAGTGAATCGGTAATGCTATTAATTGCATTGTTAAATAGTGCATCAATAGAATCTTTTGGTGTGTACCAATATAGTGATGGGTGTTTGGATGCCAATATTTGCTGTAGTAAAATTAGGTCTTGTTGTAAAGCAGCTGCACTAGTTTTTTGATTGAATTGATAGTTTTTTAATTTAGTGCAAGTGCAACTAATCATAACGAACAGTAGACATAAACACAGTCTTCCATATCTCATTATTTTATATGTAATCATGTGTTTAATATTCCCAATTTCTTCATGTACTTTATTCAAAAGCATTCCAGCCCTGTGCTTTAATATCAAAGGTGTTACCACCCTTTGTAAGAAATTTACAACCTTCTTCAATATCTGTTAAATAACCAATAACGGCTATTTCTTCATTAAGAGTAATTTTTTCGTAATCTTCTTGTTTCAGCGTAAACATTAATTCATAATCTTCTCCACCATTTAACGCACAAATAGTAGGGTCTAATCCAAATTTAAAAGCAGCTTTTTTGGTAGCTTCATGAATAGGTAACTTTTCCTCATACACTTTACAACCCAATTGACTTTGTTTGCATAAGTGTAAAATTTCGCTACTAACACCATCACTAATATCCATCATGGCTGTTGGTTTAATGTTACTAGCGGCAAAAAACTCAATAATATCTTTTCTAGCTTCTGGTTTTAATAACCTTCCTACAATATAATCTTCTCCTTCCAAATCGGGCTGAATAGCAGGATTTTCTAAATAAATTTTCTTTTCTCTTTCCATTAATGTTAAACCTAAAAATGCACCGCCAACATCGCCACTCACACAAATTAAATCACCTTTTTGTGCAGTACTTCTTTTTACGAATTGTTCTGGTGCAACTTCCCCAATTGCAGTTACCGATATAATAAATCCTTTTTTTGAAGAAGAAGTATCTCCACCTACTAAATCAACACCATGCTTTTCACAGGCTGCATAAATACCCTCATAAAATTCATCTAATGCTTCAATGCTAAATCTATTACTTATGCCAATACTTACGGTTATTTGAGTTGGAGTAGCATTCATAGCATAAATATCACTTAGGTTTACCATTACACTTTTATAACCCAAGTGTTTGAGAGGTGTATACATTAAATCGAAATGAATACCTTCAATTAATAAGTCTGTAGTTACAACTGTTTGTTTGCCAAAATGATCAATTACAGCTGCATCATCACCAACTGTTAGAATGGTAGATGCATTGTGTATTTCAAAGTTTTTAGTAAGATGTTCTATTAAGCCAAATTCTCCTAAAGTGCTTATTTCAGTTCTTGGTGTAGACATTAATATTTAATTTTTTTCCAGATAAACTGGTTGTTTATTTTGGTGAATAGAATGATTCCTATATGCTCATTTAACTCAACTTTTTGAGTTTCATTTCTTCTATCAATATCTTTTGGATGATCGTAGTAAACCAATTTCATATTTATGCTGTCCTTCACTTCAAATTTCATAAATAAAAACTGAAATTGAGATAAGGACATTTTATAGGTTGCCCCTTTGCTTATAAAATCTTCTTTTGAAATAGGCCAAGAATTTTCTTTTATTCTAAATTCTATTATTTTATCAAATAAAGTAATAGGTGGATGTTCTTTAATGTTATCTCTTTTTCATTTTGGTGTGTAGCTTACATAGTTGCATGCAAGTAAAGTAATCATGATAAAAAGTACCGATAAATATAGATTATAACTGGCAGATATACTTTTCAACAAATACTAATTTTAAGTAAAGCTAAGTATGGTTGAATTATTCATAAAAATGATGAACATTTTTATACAGGAATAACTGAACTAGCATGAATTGCTGCACTCATTTCTTTAATTAAAGAAATATCTTTTTCAATGGCATTACCAACTACAATAATATCTGCACCAGCTTTGCAGTTTAAGTAAGCTTTTTCAGGAGTAGTAATTCCACCACCAACAATCAATGGCACTTCTATATGACTTGCAACTTTTGCTATCATTGCCTCTTCAATTGGCTTTTTAGCACCGCTGCCAGCATCCATGTAAATAAGTTTCATTCCTAACATTTCACCAGCCATTGCTGTACACATAGCAATTTCATTCTTGTCAGAAGGAATAGGACTTGCATTAGAAATATAAGAAACAGTTGTAGGTGCTCCACCGTCAATTACCATATAGCCAGTTGGCATAATTTCTAAACCGCTTTTTTTAACAAATGGTGCAGAAATTACATGTTGACCAATTAATAGCTCAGGATTTCGTCCAGAAATTAGTGACAAATACAATAAAGCATCTGCATAACGACTTACTTGTGAAGGTGAGCCAGGAAACAAAATTACCGGAATATCGCAGTTGGTTTTTATGTGACGAATACATTCATCTAAATGATTAGAAATAACCAAACTTCCCCCCACAAAAAAATAATCAACAGCCGATGCGGTTGCAATTTGAATCAATTGATCAATTCCAGCAATATCAACCTTATCTGGGTCAATTAAAACCGAGAAAGATTTTTTCGCTTGCTTTTTTCGCTCACTTATTTGATTGTACAATTCTTGCCTCATGCAATGTTTTGTATATGTTGATTGCAAAAATGCAAAAAACTTTTTTACAATTCGATTATATTATTTACAGAGCACCTAAATTAATTAAGCACTTTTTGTTGACTGCAATATATATTACATCATTCATATTAAAAAAAGCTGGTTCAAAATATCGAATTTAATTTTCATAATGTTTTTCATAAAGATATTGATTGACAATATTCAATTGCTAGGTATAATAACTAAATTGGCATAAAGCTAATTGCTCATATTTACTAAAATCTAGTAATTGATATTATCCACACGCTGTTGAAATTTGAAATATTTTATTTCAGTTAACTAAAGATATTTTCGTAGAGGCACTTAACTAACTGTTAACGCTTGCATTTTTTCCATATTTTAAACTTCCTTACCAAACTTTTTATGGCAAAAACTACCAACAACAAGGCGCTGCAATTTTCACGCAGATTCACAAAAGACAATGTTAGTCCTTACGATATGTTTGAATACGACTATCGAGACAGTGTCATAAAAAATCCAAATGGTGAGAAGGTTTTTGAAATGAATAATGTAGAAGTGCCAAAACAATGGAGCCAAATAGCTACAGATATTTTAGCCCAAAAATATTTTAGAAAAGCAGGTGTTCCACAACCAGATGGCACAACAGGTAGAGAAACTTCAGTAAAACAAGTTGCTCATAGAATGGCAAATTGTTGGAAAGTTTGGGGAGAGCGTTACGGATATTTTGCTACACCTAAAGATGCTCAAATTTTTTATGAAGAGTTAGCATACAGTATCTTAAATCAATCTTGTGTGCCTAATAGTCCACAATGGTTTAATACCGGTTTACACGAAAGTTATGGTATTACTGGTAAGCCACAAGGTCACTATTATGTTGATGCAATTGATGGGGTATTAAAAAAATCAACCAATGCATACGAACGCCCTCAACCACATGCATGTTTCATTTTAAGTGTAAGTGATGATTTAGTGAATGATGGTGGAATAATGGATTTATGGGTAAGAGAAGCTAGAATATTTAAATATGGAAGTGGTGTTGGAACTAATTTTTCTCAAATACGTGGTAATGGAGAAAAACTTAGCGGTGGTGGCACTTCTAGTGGATTGATGAGTTTCTTAAAAATTGGAGATAGATCTGCCGGTGCTATTAAAAGTGGAGGAACAACGAGAAGGGCTGCTAAAATGGTGTGTTTAGATTTAGATCATCCTGAAATAATGGAATTCATTAACTGGAAAGTTGGTGAAGAAAAGAAAGTTGCAGCTTTAGTAGCAGCAGGATACGACAATAGTTATGAAGGTGAAGCTTATATGACTGTTGCTGGTCAAAACTCTAATAACTCTATCAGAATACCTAATGAGTTCTTTAAAGTATTAGAAGAAGATGGTGAATGGGAGTTAAAAGCTAGAACAGATGGTAGAGTAATGAAAAAAATTCCAGCAAAAGAAGTTTGGAATCAAATTGCTTATGCAGCTTGGGCTTGTGCCGATCCTGGAACACAATACGATACTACCATTAATGAATGGCATACTTGTCCTAAAGGTGGAAGAATAAACGCTTCAAATCCTTGTAGTGAGTATATGTTTTTAGATAACACAGCTTGTAATCTGGCTTCAATTAATCTAAGAAAGTTTTTCGATGAAAAAACAAATTTATTAGACGTTGAAGGTTTGGAATACATTAGTAGATTATGGACAGTGGTGTTAGAAATTTCGGTGTTAATGGCTCAATTTCCAAGTAAAGAAGTAGCTCAATTAAGTTATGATTACAGAACACTAGGTTTAGGCTTTGCCAATTTAGGAACTGTATTAATGATTAGTGGTATTCCTTACGATAGCGAAGAAGCAAGAGGAATAGCTGGTGCTGTAAGTGCTATTATGACGGGTGTTGCTTATAAAACTTCAGCAGAAATGGCTAGTTTTTTAGGTGCATTTAGTAAATACGAGGAAAATAAAGAGGATATGTTGAGGGTGATGCGTAACCATAGAGCAGCAGCTTATGATGCTAATGAAGCATATGAAGGAATTAGCGTAAAACCAATGGGTATTGATGCAAAATATTGTCCTGATTACTTATTAAAGTCTGCTACAAAAGCATGGGATGATGCTGTACAATTAGGAGAAAAATATGGATATAGAAATGCACAAACCACTGTAATTGCTCCAACTGGTACTATTGGATTAGTAATGGACTGTGATACAACAGGTGTAGAACCAGATTTTGCTTTGGTGAAGTTTAAAAAACTTAGTGGTGGTGGTTATTTTAAAATTATTAATGGTGCTGTTCCAAACGCCTTAAAAACATTAGGATATAGTCAAAAAGAAATTGACGCTATTGAAAAATATGCTGTTGGTGCTGGTAGCTTTGAAGGGGCACCATTTATTAATCCTACCTCTTTAGCTGCTAAAGGGTTTTTACCTGAAGAAATTGCAAAACTAAATTCTGCTGCAAAAGCCGCATTTGAAATTGGATTTGTATTTAACAGATTTGCTCTTGGAGATGCTTGTTTAAAAAGACTAGGCTTTTCCGAAGAACAAATCAATGATTGGAGCTTTAATATGTTAGAAGCATTGGGCTTTACAGATGAACAAATTGATGCTGCTAACGATTATGTATGTGGAAGTATGACAGTTGAAGGTGCTCCTTATTTAAAACCAGAACATTTACCAGTATTCGATTGTGCCAATAAGTGTGGTAAAAAAGGAGAAAGATTTATTCATGCACATGGTCATATTAAAATGATGGCCGCTTGTCAACCTTTTTTAAGTGGAGCCATTTCTAAAACAATTAATTTACCACATGAAGCTACTGTTGAAGAAATTGCAGATTGTTATAAAATGAGTTGGGAACTTGGGTTAAAAGCAAATGCTTTGTATAGAGATGGTTCTAAACTATCACAACCATTAAGCAATAAATCTGATAAAAAGAAAAAAGTT
>JBMLQZ010000020.1:0-2063 GCA_049241285.1 Chitinophagaceae bacterium
AGATTCTGTAGCATATAAAGGCCCTGTTTTATTAGATAATTGGGATTTAAGTGTAAAACGTGCTACAACAATTGTACGATTGTTAGAAAAGAATTATGGATTAGATCCTAAAAGAATGACAGCAGCAGGTAGAGGAGAGTATGTTCCATTAGTAGATAATAATACTGCTGAAAATAGAGCAGCCAATAGAAGAACAAGAATTGTAATTCTTCCTCAGTTAGATCAGTTTTTTAAATTACTTGAAAAGAAATAATCACTCAATACTTTTATAGTTTCAACGGCTATCTATACTTGTAGATAGCCGTTGTTTTTTAAAATGTACCCTTTACAGCACCACCATCTACACTAATTGTTTGTCCAGTTACATAGCCACTATATTTGCTCAATAACCAAAGAGCAAGACTAGCAAAATCATCTGCTTCTCCCAAACGTTTTACTGGTATTTGTTCAATTGCCTTTTCTCTAATTATGGTTTCTAATAAGCCCGTTTGCTCACTTTTCTTTTGATAAATTCTATTGATAGCAGGTGTATTATGTGATCCAGGAGCAAGTACGTTTAGAGTAATTCCATTGGCTGCAACTTCTTGCGATAAAGTCTTTACAAAACCAACTACCGCTAGTCGTAAGCTAGTACTTAACACCAAATTTTCTAATGGTTGTTTTATTGATGAACTTTCAATAAATATAATTCTCCCATAAGCAGCTTTAGTCATTTTAGTAATAAACGCTTGTGTTAAGGCTACTTTCCAACGTAATATATTTTTGTATGCGTCATCCCAATCTTGTAAAGTTGTTTCCAATGCTGTTTTAGCAGGTGGTCCACCAGCATTCACTACAATTCCATGAATAATAGAATTTCCAATAATTTGTTTAATAATATCAATGGTTTCTATTTGTGTAATATCAGCCTCAATAATGGTTATTTGTTCAGGATATTGATCTTGTAATTCTTTTAATGCAGTGATACCTCTAGCAACCGCAATTACTTTAGCTTGTTCTTTTGCCAGTGCTATCGCAATTGCTTTGCCTAATCCACTGCTTGCACCACTTACAATAAATTGTTGATTTGCCAATCCTAATTCCATATACAACGAAGTTTACATTCAAATAAAGTAAAGTTATACAGATGCATTTCTAAAATAAATATTTTGTAAAGTTGTATTACAAAGTATTGATAGGTATAACCATACATCTGTTCTACAAATAATCTAAATAATCACCATTTATTCTCCACAAAACCCACATTTCTTCCACTTCAAATAATAAATACTTCTTACTCTCACTATCATTCCTTTACATTTGTAAATTGCTTTTTTCGCAATTGGTTTTTACAAGATTGTATCATTCAAATAGTTAATTTACAACGCAAGCATGGCTCTACCTTATCTCGTCAAGCACATTTATAATAATGGTTCAGAGGAAGTCATTCGTCGTGGCAAAAAAATTCATGCCATGGGCAATGTTGAATTAATAGAGTATGATGAACTAATGGCTTCTGTAAACTTTCGAGTAAAAGACGATAGTTATGCTATTTACTACAAAGTGTATATTACTCAATTTAAAGATGCAACAAATGTAAAGTTACGTTGTACTTGTCCTTATAATTTAAGCGAAATATGCAGGCATAAAGCAGGAGCACTATTTACGCTTCAAGAAATGTTGGATAAGAATATGTTGGGTGAAAGAGAATTGGTATATGATCAAAAGCATACAGTAGTGAAGATGAAACTACTAGATATTAAAATGATTCGTATGCTTTCGTCTACCGAAACTTTAACTGCTGCAGAAGAATATTTGCAAGATAATAAACCCACCATTATTCAAGCGAAAGATGAACGTGTAACCGCAGAAGTTATTTATGGTGATGTTATTTCTAAATTATTGATTCAAAAAAATGAAGAAAGAAATTTTGATACCAGCTGCACTTGCAACACAGAAACCCATCACCCACTTTGCAGCCATAAAATTATGTTGCTGTTACAACTTCTGACAAAAGAAGGAGCTAATTATTTTGATAGCATTAGAAATTGGGATGCTGTAAAAAATAAACTTTTAAGTATTTA
>JBMLQZ010000021.1:0-1233 GCA_049241285.1 Chitinophagaceae bacterium
GTTATTTTCTGATGCGTCTTTTATTTCAATAGATGTTGTTGGTAAGTGTTCTGTAACCAAATTATTATTGCTATTTTGTATAAATGGCAAGCCCCAATCTCTGGCAAATTCTACAGTTCTTAATCGTTCAAGTGGTTTAAATTGTTCGTTCACCCATTCGTAACCAATTGAGGAATTGATGAAAATTTTTTTCTGTTGAATAAAAGCCGTTTGTTCGTTTTGAAATAATAATTTACCAGCATAGCCAGTATTATTGGCTTTGTCTTTTGATGAAAATGTATTGATATCATAATTGCTAAAAGCTAAATCTGCCAACAGTACGTTTTTTTTATTGAACTGATAGGCAATATTCATGCTTACTAACTGCTGCTTTTTGGGAGTAACTAAAAATGTTGCTGGTTCAAAACTGCCTTGTTTTACACCATTTATTGGTTCAACATATTCATAAACTTTGCCGTTAGCACCATTTAATAAAGGAATATAATTGCCTTTGTTGGCACCCACTTCAATAAAATTTAAAGCATATTTTGCACTGTCGCTATTAGTAGAATACACATATATAGAATCGTTGCTGTTAGCCGCTTTTCTTTTAGCGTACAATATTTTATCAATACTGAAGGTATCAATAGATGCTACCTCGTACAAAGCGTTTTGAATGCTATCGCCAATATTTGCTAAAAATTGTTTTTGTATATTATCTAACGGTTGATTAATAGGTGAATTTTTTGCATCGTTGTTTTGATAAGCTCCAATAGTTATTTTCATTTTTTTAGAAGGTTCAAAACTGTTACTAGCAAATAATAATGCATTAAGATAGTTTCTATCAGCGTACTCAAATTCAACCTGAATTCTTCTGTCTTTTGTAATCATTCTTCTAGGTGTAAATGTGATTTCAGCAGTATTGTAGTTAATAATATAATCTTGGTCTTCGCCACGTTGTAATAATTCTCCATCTATAAAAATGCGTTCTGTATTTGCCAATACCACAAAAAACAATTCACCATTTGCTCCTTGTAACCTGTATGGTCCTTGATTTCCCTCTTGTCCTTGAAATATATTTCTTGTAAATTTTCCTTTTGCTATGGCTCCACTTACCAATAATTTATTTTGAGCTTGTTTGCCAATGGTTTGATTTTGACTAAATGAAAACCCTTGTAAACGTTTATAAAATTGTAAGAAGTATAAATCATTTTGACGTATATCAATATCACCTAAGTTTAGTTCCCATTTTTG
>JBMLQZ010000022.1:0-12448 GCA_049241285.1 Chitinophagaceae bacterium
GAAAATACTTGGTACACAGTAATCTCTCCTGAAGGTTGTAGTTCTATACTTTGGAGAAGTGTTGAAAAAAGAGAAGTTGCTGCTGAACAACTACGTCTTACTAGTTTAGATATGAAAAGTTTTGGTTTGGTAGATGAAATTGTACCAGAGCCAATTGGCGGTGCTCATTGGGATTATTCTGAAGCGGCTGAACTACTTAAAAAATCAATTGTTCAAGCTTTGAATGAATTCAAAAACGTTCCGGTTGAAGAACGTATTAATAATAGAATTGAGAAATTTGGTAAAATGGGCTTCTGGGATGAAAAAGTAAGCGAAGCTACAATATAGAAAGCTGATTTATCTTTTATTCCTATTTTGTAAATTCAACTTCAACCTTTCGATTTAATTGCATCATTTTTTTTAATGATGAAAATTGTGTGCATGTAGAGTATTTCTATAACATTATCTTCGTGCCGCAAATACTAAAAAACGAATATCATCATGTCTTTACGTTCAACACTCTCAGGAACAGGTGTGGCGCTCATTACTCCTTTTGCCGCTGATTTAAGTGTAGATTATATTGCTTTGGAAAATGTTATTAATTATGTAATTAATGGAAAGGTTGACTATGTGATTACATTAGGGACTACTGGTGAAACTCCTACCTTAACTGAAGCTGAAAAAATTAGTATCATACAATTTACTTACAAGGTTGTGAATAATAGAGTACCTGTTGTTGTAGGTATTGGTGGAAATGATACTGCATCTGTAATTAAATGCTTACAAACATATCCATTAGACCAAACAACTGCCGTTTTAAGTGCTTCGCCTTATTATAGCAAACCTTCACAAGAAGGATTATTTCAACACTATAAAGCTATTGCAACAGCATCACCAAAACCAATTTTGCTATACAATGTTCCTGGCAGAACAGGTAGAAATTTAGCAGCTTCTACTACTGTTCGTTTAGCAAAAGAAGTTGCAAATATTGCTGGTATTAAAGAAGCTACTGACGATATGAACCAGTGTATGCAAATACTCAGAGATAAACCAGAAGATTTTTTAGTGGTAAGTGGAGATGACGCTTTGATTTTGCCACAAATAGCATGTGGAATGGATGGTGTAATAAGTGTTGCAGCCAATACTTTTCCTGCTTCTTTTTCTGAAATGGTACGTTTATGTTTGTCAGGTAAATTTGAAGCTGCAAGAAAAATACATTACAAACTATTAAAGGGGTATGATCTTTTGTTTGCAGAAAATAATCCAGCTGGCGTAAAAGCATGTTTATATGAACAAGGGTTAATTGACAATATTTTACGATTGCCAGTTACTCCTGTTAGTGATTCTTTACAACAAACAATTCATGATTATATTCAAGAACTAGGTGGAAAAGCTTAACGTTTGAAGTTGTCATTTTAATTCAAAACAAAAGCAATCACATAACCACTTCTATGAAAAAAATCATTATTACAATCGACGGTTATTCCTCTTGTGGTAAAAGTACTTTAGCAAAGCAATTGGCTAAAGAATTAAATTATGTTTTTGTAGATAGTGGAGCAATGTATAGAGCTGTTACTTTATATTTTTTGAGAAATCATGTTGATTGGAATAATGAATTGGCTGTTAAAGATGCTCTTGAAAACATTACATTAGATTTTGAGTATAATGATGCAACTGGTAAAAGTGATATGATTTTAAATGATGAAAACGTAGAACTTTTAATTAGAGAAATGCTGGTAAGTGAGAATGTAAGTGAAGTTGCCGCTGTTGCTGCTGTAAGAACATTTGCTGTTGCTCAACAACAACAAATGGGCGTAAAAAAAGGAATAGTAATGGATGGTAGAGATATTGGTACAACAGTTTTTCCCAATGCTGAATTAAAAATTTTTGTAACTGCCGACCCTGCTATAAGAGTTGAAAGACGATATAAAGAATTGTTTTCCATCAATCCACACATAACAATTGAAGAAATTAAAGATAATCTTGAAATGAGAGATTATATTGATAGTAACAGAGAGGTTAGTCCACTAAGAAAAGCAGATGATGCTATTGTTTTAGATAATACCAAATTAACAAGAGAAGAACAGTTGCAAATGGTATTAAAATGGGTTCATGAAAAAATTCATGAGTAATTAATTTTTTCTGCATTTTCTTGTTTTACAATCAGCTATCTTTTGCTAACAACTTTCCCTCATAAATGCCTATTTTGAGATTAGATAGGGTATTTATTAATTCTCTTACTTTTAATATACGTATTCAATCACGTTATACAGAACACTCAAACAGTTGCTTGTGGTTTAAATAAATTAGGTTTTTAAAGGCATAAGTAAGTTATTGACAAAACTTCTTTATAATCATCTCAATCTTTCTATATAAATATTATGCTGTATTTTGTTTCTTTACAGTCAATTTTTCAATTAATGCTTCTTTCTAAAATAATTATTTATGGTTAAAAATGTAGGTCTATTAATCGTTTTATTAATCTTGAGTAATGCAGTTTTTGCACAATCAAAAATTGTAGGTGTAAAAGGTAAAATAAATCCTTATCAATATTCAATTGTTAAATTTCAAAATTTTCAAAAGGCATCAGTAAGTTCAGCACATCCTTTGGCAAGTATGGTAGGATCTGTAATAATGCAACAAGGTGGAAACGCTTTTGATGCTGCCATTGCCACGCAACTAGCTTTAGCTGTTGTATACCCAAATGCAGGAAATATTGGAGGTGGAGGATTTTTGGTTGGAAGAACAAATACTGGTAAGAATATAAGTATTGATTATAGAGAAACTGCCCCTTCAAAGGCAAGTAGAGATATGTATTTGAATGATAAAAGTGAAGCTCAATTACAACTTTCTCAAAACGGTCATTTAGCTTGTGGAGTTCCTGGTACAATAGCTGGTTTATTTGCTACGCTTAAGTATGCAAAACTTCCAATGTCTAAGCTTATTCAGCCTGCAATTGATTTAGCAGAATTTGGTTTTGTAATTACAGAAAGAGAAGCTAGTGGATTGAATAATGCTTCAACTGCATTCGAAAAGTATAATACCCAACTTCCTGTTTTTGTAAAAAATGTAAAATGGAAAGCCGGTGACACATTAATACAAAAAGACCTTGCAGAAACATTAAAAAGAATTAGAGACTTTGGGCAAAAAGGGTTTTATGAAGGCAAAACAGCTGCATTAATTGTTGATGAAATGAAACGTGGTAATGGAATTATTTCTTTGAATGATTTGAAAAATTATACAGCAAAAACAAGAGAGGCACTTACATTTTCATATAAAAATTATACAATTATTGGAATGCCACCACCAAGTAGCGGTGGAATTATTGTTGCCCAAATGATGAAGATGATTGAAAGCAAGCCAATAGCAGCTTATGGTTTTCAAACAACTAAATCAGTACAATTAATGGTTGAAGTTGAAAGACGTGCATATGCTGATAGGGCAAAGCACTTGGGCGATCCTGATTTTTGGAAAGTGCCATTAAAAAAGATGATTCAGAAAAATTATTTATTGAAGCGAATGGCCGATTATGATAGTACAAAAGCAACGCCAAGTAAAATGATAGAGGCTGGTATAATTTCTGAAAGTGACGAAACCACTCATTTAAGTGTCATGGATCAATTTGGCAACTTGGTTAGTGTTACTACTACTTTAAATGGGGGCTACGGAAGCAAAACTGTTGTTGGAGGTGCTGGATTTATTTTAAATAATGAAATGGATGATTTTAGTATAAAACCAGGTGTGGCAAATATGTATGGAGCAATAGGGGGTGAAGCTAATGCTATTCAACCAAATAAAAGAATGCTTAGTTCAATGACTCCAACAATTGTATTAAAAAATAACAAGCCTTATCTAGTTGTCGGAACACCAGGGGGAACAACTATTCCAACTTCTGTATTTCAAACTTTGGTAAATTTTCTAGAATTTAACTTAAACGCTACCGATGCAGTTAATTTTCCTAAATTTCATCATCAATGGCTTCCTGATGAAGTGTATACAGAACCTGGTTTTGAAAGTAAAGTAGCAGAAGAACTTAGTAAAATGGGTTATTCAATAAAACCAAGAAGTGCCATTGGAAGAACTGAAGTTATTCGTAAACTCTCAAATGGTTTACTTGAAACTGTAGCAGATAAACGTGGTGATGATAGTGTTGCTGGTTTTTAATTTTTAGTCAAAATCATTAATAATACAGATATGCATTTTTTAGAAGATAGCATTAAAAGATTCCAATATTATAAATCATTAGGCGATAAAACATTTGAACAACTGACTGATGCTGAATTGTTGTATACACCTTCTGAAGAAAGTAATAGTATAGCAATGATAGTGCAACATTTATATGGAAATATGTTGAGTAGATGGACTAATTTTTTAACTGAAGATGGTGAAAAAGAATGGCGAAAAAGAGATGGTGAATTTATACATCAAGATCTTTCAAAGCAAGATGTATTATCATTTTGGAATGAAGGTTGGAGTTGTTTATTCAAAGCTTTAGAGAGTTTGCAAGAAACCGACTTACATAAAACAATCACTATTCGATCAGAACCCATTTTGGTGTATGATGCAATTCTTAGACAGTTGGCTCATTATCCCTATCATGTAGGGCAAATTGTGTATATAGGAAAAATTTGTAAAGATGCAGATTGGAAAACATTAAGTATTGCTAAAAATAAAAGCAAAGAGTTTAATGAAAAAATGGGGCATATTAAGCACTAGGTTATTTTGATTATCAGATTTATTTAGTACATGAATTATCAAGAAACGGTTGATTATTTATTTGAGAAGCTACCAATGTTTACAAGAATTGGTGCTGCTGCATACAAAAAAGATTTAACTAATACTATACGTTTATGCGAAGCTTTAGGTAATCCACACAAAAAGTTTAAGAGCATTCATGTTGCAGGTACTAATGGTAAAGGTAGTACTAGTCATATGCTTGCATCAATTATGCAAACGGCTGGATATAAAACAGGATTGTATACATCGCCACATTTATATGATTTTAGAGAACGAATTAAAGTAGATGGAGTACTTTGTACAGAAGATTTTGTTGTTGACTTTACGAAAAAAATACTTCCTTTAATAGACGAAATACAACCCTCTTTTTTTGAAATTACAGTTGCTATGGCATTTGCTTATTTTTCAGAACAAGAAGTAGATATAGCCATAGTAGAAGTGGGTTTGGGAGGAAGATTAGATAGCACCAACATTATTACACCAGAGTTATGCATTATTACTAATATTGGTTGGGATCATATGAATATGCTAGGCAATACTTTGCCTGAAATTGCCAGTGAGAAGGCAGGCATTATTAAAAAAAATATTCCAGTAATTATTGGTGAATTACATCAAGAAACTAAACCAGTTTTTCTAGAAAAAGCTGCCATTGAAAATGCACCAATTTATTTTGCTCAGGAAAATCTATTCGTATCAAATCATCATCTCCATCAACAGTTATTAGAAATTGAAATTAGTAATGTTCATAACCATCAAATTAAAAACTACCATTTAGATTTAACTGGTTCTTATCAAACAAAAAATATTCTTTCAGTAATCTTAGCTGTAGAATTACTAAATAAAATGGGGTTGAATTTACCTGATACTATTGTGATGAATGCTTTGCAACAAACAAAAAAAAATACCCAATTGCATGGTAGGTGGGAAAAAATAAATGAACGACCAACCATTATTTTAGATGTTGGTCATAACGTTGATGGTATTCAAGAAATTGTTCATCAACTATCAACAATTGCCTACAGACAATTGCATATTGTAATAGGTATGGCAAAAGATAAAGAAGTAGATAAAGTATTGTCACTGTTACCAATTCATGCAACTTATTATTTTACCAAAGCACAAATACCAAGAGCTTTAGATGAATTGGATTTGCAAGAAAAAGCGAATTTCATTGGTTTAAAAGGATCTTGTTTTTCCTCAGTAATGGAAGCATTAGCTGCTGCAAAATTAAATAGTCATAGTGATGATTTGATACTAGTTTGTGGAAGTGTTTTTGTTGTTGCAGAAGTTGAAATTTCAGAGCTACAATAATAAATAGTGAGTAAGAATTTTTAAAAATAAAAAACCGATGGAAAATGCCCCATCGGTTTTTTATTGAATAAGAAATGTCAATTATTGTTTTGCAAAACGAGCAACTGATTGTACCGTTTTATCTGTGTATGTTGCTATGTAATTCGATTTGATTAATCTTGTTACATCAATGCTTGTTTGTGTAGACCCAGTTTGTACAGGCAATACAGTAACACTTCTTCCATCAATTCCTACAATTCTAATACTTGCACCTGCAGATGCTTTTGGATGCGACATGATTACCGTATTTACAACAGGGTTTGGAAATACTTCTAAACGTGTTGAGGCTTTACCATTAACAGCAACAACTTGACTGTATTTAAAGCTACCATCATTATCCACCATTTTTAAACGATAGTATTGCTGAGCAATAGTTTTACTTACATCGTTAAATTGGTAGCTACTACCATTCGTTATTTTGTTAGAAGCTATTCTTCCTACTTCAACAAAATCAACTGTGTTATAACTTTTTTCAACACCAAAATAATCAAAATTAGTTTCATTAGAGGTAGCCCAATTCAACCCTACAACATTGTTTATTAATGAACCTGAAAAAGATTTTAAAGAAACAGGTAAAGTAATTGTATAAGTTGGTAAAGCTGACAATGTATTACTTTGGTAATATAGAGTAGAATCCATAAACTTCGCTAGTAACTCAGACTTAGTACCACTAATATCAACAGCAGTTGCAGCGGCAGTGCCATTAGCAAAATATGCATTATCTGTTTCAGTATTGGAATTTTTCATTCCAACTTTAAATTGTGCTAAAGCAGATGGTAAATTTGATTCTTGAGAAGTTGATGGTGCAGCAGTAATAAAATTTTCTAATGAAAATGCAAACAAAAATTTTACAGAAGAGCCAGAAGTTGGTCTATTTGCCCAAGTGCCTTCAAAAGCAATTATTTGGTCACCATCTGTAGAGAAAGCCATTTGTGCAACTCCTGTTGCAGTACCTAAGCTTGGTGCAGGAGTTGCCCAACTATTTGCACTTGATGAATTCATTACAATTACGGTTCCTGCTGGCACATCTGCTGTATGAATCCATTGTACATATCCCTCATTTGTTCTAAAAGTATCTGCTGTAGCATTCCAACTATTATCGGTAAATGTTATTGTAGTATTCGCTGGAATATCTTTCAAAGCAATAAATACAAAATTCTCACCCAAAAGAGGAGAAGCATTATTGTCTGAATTCATTGCAATAATAGCAATGTCACCGGCAGTAATTTGTGCATTTACAGATTTTAAACTTAATAAACTACAAAGAACAATAAGTGTAAATAATTTCCTCATAAATAAATCTTTAATAATGTAAAATATAATTTGTTACAAAATAAGAAAAAAAACTTAGTTAAATGTATTCTCGTAACAATAAAATAATAGTATTGCTATCTTCATTCTATCGTTATTGCACTTTTATGAAATATTTTTTCATTTTTATTATACATATTTTTTTTACCATATCTCTTTTGGCACAGCAAAAGGTTTTTGTAACAGGAAAAGTTATTGATGAAAATACTAAGCCTATTCAAGGGGTGTCTGTACAAGTTTTAAACAAGCAAAAAGGCGTCATATCTGATTCTTTAGGATTTTTTAAAATTGATTTGATTGCTAATAAACCTACTGCTCTTATATTTTCGTTTACAGGTTACAGAACCATTCAAAGAAATATAACAGTTAACCCTGCTAAATCGGAGCCGTTAATTATTCGTCTAGAAAATTCAATACAACAACTGCAAGAAGTTACTGTAAAAGACGAACGTGAAAGAAGAGAGGCTGGACGTATTGCAATTGATGCTTCTAAATCTTTACTAAATCCTTCACCCATTAGTGGAATAGAAAGTTTAATTAAAGTTTTTGTTGGAAGCAACAATGAACTCACAAGCCAATATTCTGTAAGAGGTGGCAGTTACGATGAAAATTTAATTTATGTAAACGATTTTGAAGTATTTAGACCTTATTTAGTTAGAAGTGGACAGCAGGAGGGATTGAGTTTTATTAATCCTGAAATGACTGGTGGAATTAAATTTTACAACGGCGGTTTTCAAACAAAGTATGGCGATAAAATGAGTAGTGTTTTAGATATTACTTATCGTAAACCCAAATCTGATGGTGGTTCTGCCTACATAGGTTTATTAGAACAAGGTGTTCATTTAGAAGGTATAGGTGCAAAAAATAAATTAACCTATGTAATTGGTGCTAGAAACAGAAGTAATAGAAATTTATTGAGTAGTCAAGAAACCAAAGGCAATTACATTCCATCATCTTCAGATTTGCAAGGTTTAATTACCTATCAACCATCTGAAAAATGGCAACTAGAATTATTGGCAAATGTTTCAAGTACTAGGTTTACTTTATTTCCAGAAGAAAGTAAATTAACGTCAGCAGTTTTTACCAATTCTTTCTCTGCCAACCTTGGTTTAGATATTTATTTTTCAGGACAAGAAAAAGATAAATATTCAACGAATTTTATTGGTTTATCGGCAACACATCAAGTAAAAAAACACTTGAAATTAAAGTGGATGCTGAGCAGATTTAGCAATTCTGAACAAGAGAATGTAGATATAACAGGAGCTTATTTATTTGGCGAAAGAGACTTTGATAGAAGTAGGTCATCATTTGGATTAATAGTTAGTCCACTTGGTGCAGGTGTGTATCAAAATTTTAGTAGAAACACTTTACAAATTGATGTTTTTAATGCTAGCCATAAAGGTAGTTTAGATAAAGGTGCTCATTTTTTACAATGGGGAAATAGTATAGAAAGACAAACCATTAATGATCGTTTAAACGAATGGCAGTATAATGATAGTGCTGGATATTCACTTCCTTTTAATCCTTCAGAATTACGATTATTTAGTGTTACTAAAAGCAAAGCCAACATTAACATAACTCGTTTTAGCGGATATATTCAAGATAATATTCAATTTAAAGATAGCAACAATGTAGTACTGCAATTAGGTGTAAGATATAATTACAACACTTTGAATAATGAATTATTAGTTTCTCCAAGAATGGGTTTTTCTTACAAGCCTAAAAATTGGAATAAAGATGTTATTATTAAAGCTTCTGCTGGCATTTATCACCAACCAGCATTTTACAGAGAATTACGCAGATATGATGGATCTGTAAATACCGATGTTAAAGCTCAAAAAAGTTGGCAAGTAAGTGCAGGTATTGATTACAATTTTAAAATGTTTCAACGCCCTGCAAGAATTACAACAGAAGCCTATTATAAAAATATGTGGGATGTTGTTCCTTACGATGTAGATAATGTACGAATTAGATATTTTGGGGAAAATAGGGCTAAGGCTTTTGCTGCTGGTATAGAAACAAGATTATATGGTGAGTTGGTAAAAGATGCAGAAAGTTGGATAAGTTTTGGAATTATGCAAACCAAAGAACGTATCAATAATTTCAATTACTATCAATATACCAATGCAGCTGGTGAAATTATTACAGCTAATTCAACCGATCAAACAATTAAAGATAGTATTCAAAATACTGTTGGTTATATACGTAGACCAACAGATCGCTTATTAACTTTTGGAATGTTTTTTCAAGATTACATGAGCACTAATAAAAATTTAAAATTTTATATGAATGCTATTTATGGAAGCAATTTACCATACAATATTCCTAACAGTATTCGTTACAGAAATGCGTTGCAAATTGAATCTTATTTAAGGGTTGATATGGGATTTAGTGCTTTATTGTTGAATGGTGAAAAAGCAAGTAGAAGAAGTCACTCTCCATTTAGAAATTTTGAAAGTATTTGGGCAAGCATTGAAGTGTTTAACTTAATTGATAGAGCCAATACTATTAGTTATTTGCTTATCAAAGATTTTCAAAACAACACTTTTACAATGCCCAATCGTTTAACACCAAGATTGTTGAATGTAAAATTGGTGGTTAAATGGTAACTTAATGTGTATCTGTATTTATTATAGCAATTAGCATTTTTGCTGAAGTATAAAAAAGACTACTTTTTGTAAAGCAGCCTTAATTCAATTTACCTTTTGAAGTGTTCAATTAATTATTTACTTTAATGATGCTTAATAATAAAACGATAGCTCCATACACTAATGCAACCCAAAATGCACTTTTTACTGTTTTATCAAAATGTGAAGAATGTTGTTTAGGCATAAATAGTATTTTGAGTGAAAAAATTTGATTGGTTTCAACACAAGCATACTGGAGTAAATTGTAAACGAACTGTAATACTAAAAATTGTATTTTCAATTTTCAATTATTAATTTTTTTTGAATGTTTGCAATTGTAGATATAGAAACTACTGGTGGTTACGAAGGTGCTAATAACATTACAGAAATAGCCATTGTACTGCATAATGGAAAAGAGATTGAAGGCAAGTATTCTACATTGGTTAATCCATGTATGCCTATTCAAAAATATGTACAATCACTTACTGGTATTACCGATTCAATGGTAGCAAAAGCACCTAAGTTTAGTGCTGTTGCAGAAAATGTATTTAACCTTTTACAAAATAGAATTTTTGTTGCTCACAACGTAAATTTCGATTATAGTTATGTAAAAAATGAGCTTCAATTAGCTGGTTTTCAGCTAACAACACCAAAGCTTTGCACCATTCGCTTAACTAAAAAAATTTTCCCCAATTTGCCAAAATATGGTCTAGGTACTGTTTGTACTGAATTAAATATTCAAGTTAAAAATAGACATAGAGCCGCTGGTGATGCTTTGGCAACAGCCGAATTATTTTCAATTCTTATTCAAAATGATACTTCTGGTGAATTAGCTAGAATGTTAAAAAAAAAGTCTGAACAATACCTTCCTCCATTAATTACCGAAAAACAACTTGCAGATTTACCAACTTCATGCGGTGTGTATTATTTCTACGATAAAAAAAATACCATCATTTACGTAGGTAAAGCAAAAAATATTCGTAAAAGAGTTACCACTCATTTTTCAAACAATCGAGTAAAAAAACAAAAGCATGATTTTTTGAGAGAGGTAGTAAAAATTACCTATCAAGAGTGTGTATCTGAATTAGTAGCTAGTGTTTTAGAGAGTTTTGAAATTAAAAAATTGTGGCCTTCTTTTAATAAAAGTCAAAAGCATTACGAACATCAATATGGAATTTTTATGTTCGAAGATGCCAAAGGCTATTATAGATTGGGTATTGATAAAAATAAAAAATTATTAAAGCCATTAGTTTCATTTAGTTTAAGAACACAAGCACACTCTACTTTGTGGCAATGGAGTAAGCAATATCAATTACATCCTGCATTATGTTTTTTAGATAGAAGTAAAGCTCATTTTTCAGATTTACCCAATGTGCAAGAACATAATGCTTTGGTAAATCAACTAATAGAAACCACAAAGAGCAATCAAAAAACCTATTTAATTCAAGAAACAAATAACTACTGCATTTTTATAGATGAAGGTAGTTTTTATGGAATGGGTAATGTAGATGCAAGTATTCTTCAAAAACAAGATACTTCTATCATTAAATCTTTGGTTACTCGTTATCCAGAAAATGAGGTTGTAAAAGGGTTGTTGCAAAAACATGTACAACAATATCCGCATAAAGTAATATGGTTTTAAGCTAGATAAATAACGTGTATGAAAATTTTGTTGGCATCTGTAGGTAAGCAACATGAAAATTATATTCAACAAGGTGTAAGCGATTTTTCAGCAAGAATTGGTAAACATTTTTCATGCGATTGGTGCATTATTGCTCCACCCAAAAATGCTGCAAGTTTACCTGAAGCGGCTTTAAAAAAAGCCGAAGCACAACTAATTTTAGCACAACTACAAAAAGATGATTTTGTTGTTTTATTAGATGAAAGAGGTAAAAATATTTCTTCCATAGATGTAGCCAATTTGCTTCAACAGCAAGCCAATAAATCAACTAAACGGATTGTTTTTCTAATAGGTGGAGCTTTTGGTGTAGATGAATTAATTACTAAAAGAGCCAATTTTATTTGGAGCTTATCTAAGCTAGTTTTCCCTCATATGCTTGTAAGATTAATGCTTTCAGAGCAGGTTTACCGTGCTTGTACTATTTTAAAAAATGAGAAATATCATCATATCTAGTGTCAAAAATGTTACTACAATAAAATAGAATGTAAAGAAATTGATATGTAGTAACTTTGTGTTTTCTTTTTTACCATGAGAAAGAAACTACCCCTTATACTATTCACCATCATTTCCTCATTTGGGCTTAATGCTCAATATTATTTACGTGGCGAAATAAAAGATGAAAAGGGTAGATTATTACCCAACGTAAAAATCAACATTACTTCAAAAGGAAGAATTCCATTTTTTACCGGCAATACTGGTGCTTTTGGTATTCCTGTTACTTCAAAAATAGATACTATTTTATTGTGGTTAGAAGGATTTGAAA
>JBMLQZ010000023.1:0-3164 GCA_049241285.1 Chitinophagaceae bacterium
GAAATATTTCCTAAAACAGACAAATGTTTTCAAGCATTTAAATATATCAATCGCTTGAGTGTATAAAAGAACGATTTTTAAAAGATTAATAATAAAATGGCTACAGCAAAAAATACAATACTTAACAAAGGCATCCCTACAACAAAGGATGCCTTTGTTGTAATCATTAAAACTGAATGGAATAGTACTATTGTAAATAAGTTAGAAAGTGGCGCTAAGAAAATTTTAAAAGCAGCACAAGTAAAAACAAAAACAATAACGGTACCTGGGGCTTTTGAAATTCCTTTTTGCATTAAAGCATATCAAGAAAAAGCTACACAAAAAGCTGATGCTTTTATTGCATTAGGAACAGTAATTAGAGGCGATACTCCACATTTTGATTATGTATGTAAAGCAGTAACTGATGGAATTGTAGGTTTAAACTTGTTATTACCTGTACCTACCATTTTTGGTGTTTTAACAGTAGAAAATGAATTGCAAGCTTTAGAAAGAATTGGTGGTAAACATGGGCACAAGGGAGAAGAAGCTGCCTTAACCGCTTTAAAAATGATTGCTCTAAATAAAAAAATGAAATAATCAAAAAATATCATTCAACTATATTATTTCTTGTCTAATGAACGTACACATTTTTGTTCCTTGCTTTGTTGATCAATTGTACCCACAGGTTGCTTTTAATATGATAAAAATATTAGAAAAATTGGGGTGTAATGTAATTTACAACGCTAATCAAACATGTTGTGGACAACCTGCTTTTAACGCCGGTTTTTGGGGAGAAAGCAAAGAAGTATGTTCTAAGTTTATGACAGATTTTGCCGATGCAGATTATATTGTTGCACCAAGTGCTAGCTGCATTGGTTTCTTAAGAAATTATTATCCAAAGTTATTTGATACTGCTGCAAATCATAAAGAGATTGTTCAATTGGGTAAAAAGAGTTTTGAACTTAGCGATTTTATTGTAAACGTTTTAAAAGTAACCAATGTAGGTGCAACTTTTCATGGTAAAGTTACTTATCATGATAGTTGTGCAGCTCTTAGAGAATGTGGACTAAAGAAAGAACCAAGAATTTTATTAGAAAATGTAGTAGGATTAGAATTGGTTGAAATGCAAGACAATGAAACATGTTGTGGTTTTGGCGGAACCTTTGCTGTAAAATTTGAACCCATAAGCATAGCTATGGCCGATCAAAAAATTACCAATGCAAGTACAACAGAAGCTGAATATATCATTAGTACTGATATGAGTTGTTTGATGCATATTGATGGCAGAATAAAGAATAAAAATGCTCATTTAAAAGTGTTACATATTGCAGATGTATTAGCAAACTTTTAATGGTAAAATCTACAAAAATGAACTACTGGTTAATAAAGTCTGAACCATTTAAATACAGTTGGGATCAGTTTGAAAAAGATAAACGCACTTTTTGGGATGGCGTTCGTAACTATCAAGCTAGAAATAATTTAAAAGCCATGAAAAAAGGCGATTTATTGTTATGGTATCATAGCAATGAAGGAATGGAAATTGTAGGAATAGCAAAGCTAGTTAAAGAGTTTTATCAAGATCCTACAACTGAAGATACAGCATGGGTTGTTGTTGATGTTGCTCCTGTAAAAAAGCTAAAGAAGCCAGTTAGTTTGGCTCAAGTAAAGGCTGATATTAGATTAGAAAAAATGGCATTGGTACGTTTAGGTAGATTATCTGTACAACCTGTAACAGAAGCCGAATGGAACGTAATTATTGAGCTAGGTGAAACAACCATTTAATCAAATAGTTAATTTAGTTTGTTTGTAGAAAGCATTTTTTTTGTTGCAAAAAAAATGCTTTCTCAATTCTTTAACTTTTGTAATTGGTTACAATTGAAAGCATTGATATATTAATCTTTTGCAGGCCTGCAACTATTTTTAATAACAAAATAAAACCTGCAAAATGCAAACAAAAATCATCGCAGCTATTGTAGTTGCAAGCATCATTATTATAACCACTTCATGTGATTGGTTTACCAACAATAATCCATCAAAAAATCTACAAACAAATTTAATTGGCAAGTGGAAAATCGATAGTATTTACCAAGAAGATACATCTACCCAAAAAAATGGACTTCCTGGCTTAGTAGTAGGATTAATGGCTTTATCTACAACAGATAGCAGCTATTCCTATCAATTTAATAGTGATAGTACTTGGTATCAACTTTCTACAAAAGACAGTAGTTTAGGTAAATATTATGTAAAAGATTCCCTATTATTTTTTGAAGAAAACAATGCATTTGTTCCCAATAAAATTATTACGTTGAATGATAGTTTACTATCTTTCAGCAATGAAGAAAAGCTGGTTATAAGGCTAAAAAAACAATCCGCTAACTAACATAGAAAAGAAAATGCCCAGCAAAATTTTGTTTATTGTTGGGCATTTTACATAAAATAGTTTATGAAGAAAAAGAAGCTAGTTATTTTAACAGGTGCAGGTATTAGTGCAGAAAGTGGCTTAAAAACTTTTAGAGATAGTGATGGATTATGGGAAGGCTATGATGTATACGAAGTAGCTACACCAAGAGGTTTTAAAGCCAATCCTGCTTTGGTTTTAAAATTTTATAATGAGAGAAGAAAAGATATTGCTAAGGCTTTACCAAACGCTGCACATACACAATTAGCAGAATTAGAAAATTTTTTTGATGTACGTATTATTACCCAAAATATTGATGATTTACATGAACGTGGTGGAAGCACCCAAGTAACACATTTACATGGTGAAATTTTTAAAATGCGTAGTGTAGCTAATACAGAAAAAACATACCCAATTTATGGAGATATTCATCTAGGCGATTTGGCAGATGATGGCACACAGCTGCGTCCATTTATTGTGTGGTTTGAAGAAGAAGTTCCCATGATTGAAACTGCTGCTGCTATTGTAAGAGAAGCAGATATTTTTGTTGTAATAGGAACCTCTTTACAGGTTTACCCTGCTGCTTCGTTAATTAGATATGCATTACCCCAAATACCCAAATTTATTGTAGATAAAACAATTCCTGCATTATCGCCTATTTACAACCTAACAACCATTGAAAATATTGCTTCTACAGGTGTAAAAACATTGAAAGAAAAGCTATTGCAATTGCTGTAATTGTATGGCTTAATTAAACTTATTTTCTTTCACCAAAAAGCAAACTACC
>JBMLQZ010000024.1:0-280 GCA_049241285.1 Chitinophagaceae bacterium
AATTGTTGCTGCCGAGTGGGATTTTGAAGGCTCAGGCAATTTTGAATTGAAAGATGCCCAAGAAATTACAGACTTTATTAATGAAATTCAGCAAATTAGACAGTTAGAAAACTTAGATAACCCATGATTTTATTGAAATTATCTTAAGCCATTTCTTCAGCCCATTTATCTCTTTCATCTGGGCTAAACTTCCAAGGAGCAAAATTATTTTCAATGTTACTAAATGTTCCATTCCATTCTTGTGGTGCATTGCTTTCTTCCATTATTAAACTTCTTCTCA
>JBMLQZ010000024.1:290-4782 GCA_049241285.1 Chitinophagaceae bacterium
CATTATTTTTAGTAAAAAATAAATTACATAAATTTCTCAATTCATTAATAATATCTAAAGGAGCAATACTTACTGGGCAAGCTTCTACACAAGCGTTACAAGTAGTACAAGATCTTAACTCTTCAACAGAAATATAATTGTGTAATAAAGTTTTGCCATCATCAACAAATTGCTTGTTAAGGTTCACATTTTTCCCAACTTCTTCTAATCTATCTCTTGTTTTCATCATGATAGATCTAGGGCTTAATAATTTACCAGTTTGATTGGCAGGACATTCAGCAGAACATCTTCCACACTCAGTGCAACTGTAAGCATCTAGTAAATTTTTCCAGCTTAAATCGAATACATCTTTTGCACCAAAACGAGCAGGTGGTGTACTATCAGTAGGTGCTAATTCTGGCTGCATGGCATACAACACTTCATTTTGTACAGCTGGCATATTTTTCATTTTGCCCATTACTTCAAGTCTAGCAAAATATGCATTGGGAAAAGCCAAAGCAATATGTAAGTGTTTAGAATAAGGTAAATAATTTAGAAAGGCTAATATGCCCACAATGTGTAACCACCAACTAACTCGTTCAATTAAAACCAACGTTTCTGTAGAAAAGCCATTCAACAAAGGATGTAGTAAATAAGATAAAACAAAATTACCTGTTGCATGTTCTGAATAGTGCAACTCATTTCTATTTTGAAGCAAAGTATCAGTTGCATTCATCGTTAAAAACAAGGTCATTAAAACAATCTCTGTTATTAAAATATAATTAGCATCAGACGTTGGCCAGCCTTGTAAATCTTTACTTACAAACCTTTTTAACTTCAGTAAATTTCTTCTTGCCAAAAAAACTATACAAACAATTAAAACACCTAATGCCAATACTTCAAATACGTTTATTAACCAAGTATATACGTTGCCTAAATACGGTGCAAACAAACGATGTGTACCTAAAATTCCATCTAATAAAATTTCTAAAACTTCAATATTAATGATAATAAATCCTGCATAAATAATTAAATGCATGATGGCTACTAAAGGGTTCTTGAACATTTTCTTTTGCCCCAAACCCAATAATAAAAGATTCTTCCAACGAACCGATGGCTGATCGGATAAATCTTCTTCTTTCCCTAAAAAAATATTCCTTTTTATTTCATTTGCTTTCTTCGAAAAAAAATAAATAGCAGCTATCAAAATGGCAATAAAAACAATCTGTTGGAGTATTTGCATAGCAAAAGTTTGAATAATTCGAAGTTAAAGGATTTTAGTTTGAAGAATAAAGTCTGTTAAAGAAAAAACTCTTGTATATACTATAACAAATCTGTAATTACTTATGCTTTACCTGTTAGTTGATACGTAAATAAACCTAACATTTCTTTAATTAATAATGGCCATTCATTGATAACATATAATGATGGAACAAAGTAGTCTACAAAATCTATCTCACTGTCAATTACCCTATATGCACAAGGATGTAATACAACAGGAATTCCAGCTTTTAAAAAAACAGGTTTTGTTCTTCTACAATGAAAGGCAGAAGTAACCACTACTATTGGCAATTTTATGTGTAAAGAATCGATAATTTTTTTTGAAAAAAGAGCATTTTCGTAGGTATTTCTAGAAGCACTTTCTATAATTAAAGCACTATCAGGAACACCACATGCTAAAAACTCTTTTCTAACAAAAGTAGCTTCTGGTGGTTCTTTTTGAAATAATGTGCCAGTGCCACCACTGATAATAATTTTTTTAATTTTCTTTTGATGATATAATTGTAATGTTTGAATAAACCTATCTGCATGTGCATTAAAATAGCCACTATCATTGGTATCAAAAGCTGCAAAACCACCTAAGACAATTGCAGCATCGTATGTTTTGGTAGTTGATAATTCAGTTTTATTTTGTTGCCACTGTAACATACAAGTTTGGTAAATCCAACTATTTGAAAAGAAAACAAACATAACAATGGCTATTATTAATAATCGTTTTCTAATCTTAAAAGAAGTAATACAAAAGCGTATGCAAAGAATAATCAATATCCAATTAAATGGAATTAATAATCCTTGTAATAGTTTTGATAACAAAAAAAACATGCTACCAAAATACAGTATTTATACTTGAGATTGATCAAGAATTATAAAAATTGATTACTTACAGCTAGTATTTTTTTATCAGGTGAATAAGTATAAAATCCTTCCCCTGATTTTACACCTAATTTATTAGCCGTAACCATATTTACTAGTAAAGGACAAGGAGCATATTTAGGATTACCAAATCCATTATGCAATACTTGTAAAATACTCAAACAAACATCCAATCCAATAAAATCGGCTAGTTGTAAAGGTCCCATCGGATGAGCCATACCTAGTTTCATAATGGTATCTATTGCTTCAACATCTGCAATACCTTCATATGAACTATAAATGGCCTCATTAATCATGGGCATTAATATTCTATTGGCAATAAATCCAGGATAATCATTGACAATACAAGGTATTTTTTGTAGTTGCTTACTTAATTGTTCAATGGTTTCTGTTACTTGTTTGTTTGTAGAATAGCCATTAATAATTTCAACCAATTTCATTACAGGTACAGGATTCATGAAATGCATTCCTATAACTTGTTGTGGTCTTTTTGTAACTGATGCAATTTTTGTAATAGAGATAGATGAAGTATTGGTTGCTAGAATACAATTTTCAGGAGCAGCTGCATCTATTTGTTTGAATATTTCAAGTTTTAAAGCAATGTTTTCTGTGGCAGCTTCAACCACTAAATCGGCATTTTTTACGCCATCACTAATACTTGTTGATGAGGTAATATTCAAAAGTGTTTGCTGTTTTACTGCTTCAGTAATTACCTCTTTTTTTACTTGTCTATCTAAATTATTTTCAATGGTTTTTAATGCTTTAGATAATTGTGTTTCTTGAACATCAATAAGGGTAACCAAGAATCCGTTTTGTGCAAAAACATGAGCAATACCATTCCCCATTGTTCCTGCTCCAATTACAGCAATGTGTTTCATATAGCAATATTTATAAACGAAAAAAGAAAATAAACAATAGGCAGCTTTATTTTTTCCTTTTGAAATCACCTCTTTTCCATGATTTAACAAAATCGGCCCAAGCAAAAGGATTTAATATATTCATAGGTGGTAACTGACCTGCATAATAGTATTTGCTTGCTTGTTGTTTCATTTGAAAACTAACCGCCTCTCTTCCATCAGCTGGTAGTGTAGCTAATAATATTCTTCTAGCAGCTTCATCGGTGTTTCTTCTAGCAATTTCATAAGCATCATCTGGCACTCTTGTATTTACAAAATCTCTCTCAAATTGCTCTCTTGTAGGTCTTGGCTTAAGAATGGTTGCAGGTAAGTAAGCTGTATCACTTACCATTAACTGAATAACACTGTATTGGTTATCGGTTAAATTATAGGGAATTTGAATTTCTTTGTCTTTAAATCCAATTGATGAGAAAGTAATTTTATCGCCTTTTAAAACGGCTATGGAAAACACACCATCATTATTAGTAATAGTACCTCTTCCTTTTCCTACAACAATTACACTAGCAGATGGAACACCACGTAAACTATCTGCAGTCATTACAATACCAAATAACTGTATTACGGTATCTTTTGTGGCTGGTGATTGCTGTGCCTGTAATTTGCTACAACAAACAAATACTATCAGTGTAAAAAGTAGTTTTCTATTCATCTTTATAAAAGTAATAAATCTTTATTTTATAACTGAGTAACATTATAAAACAAAAATTGTTAACTGGTTTTGTATTTCGCAACAAAGTACGGTGGCTAGTGACTAATTTTGCCGCCAATTCTTTTTTTTAACAAAAACTTTCGTGATGACAGAAACAGATATATTAAAAGCACTAAGCAATGTACAAGAACCAGATTTAGGAAAAGATTTGGTAACACTAAACATGATTAAAGACATTCATATTGAGGGAAATGAGGTGTCGTTTACAATAATATTAACTACTCCTGCTTGCCCAATGAAAGATATGATGAGCAGAGCTAGTGAAAATGCCATTAAATTATTGGTGAATAAAGAAGCCATTGTACGAGTGAACTTTACTTCTAATACTAGTACCAATAGAAAAGATACTCAACAAGTATTAGGTGGTGTAAAAAATATTATTGCAGTTGTAAGTGGTAAAGGTGGTGTAGGTAAAAGTACGGTATCTGCCAATATTGCATTGGCTTTAGCAGAAGGTGGTGCAAAAGTGGGATTAATGGATGCAGACATTTACGGACCAAGTGTACCAATTATGTTTGGTGTAAGAGGTGAAAGGCCATTGATGAAAGAAGTAAATGGTAAAGGAATGATAGTTCCGTTACACAAATTTGGCATTCAATTAATGAGCATAGGTTTATTAGTAGATGAAAAAAATGCAGTTGTTTGGAGAGGCCCAATGGCTAGTAGTGCTATTAAACAATTTGTTACAGATGTTGAATGGGGGGAATTAGATTATTTAATTATTGATATGCCT
>JBMLQZ010000025.1:0-5620 GCA_049241285.1 Chitinophagaceae bacterium
TAGTATTTAACCAGCAAAAACAAGCTTTAATAATAGATCCAGGGTGTTATTTTCCGGCAGAACAAGAAAAACTGGCCACTTTTTTAACAGATAAAAATTTAACACCTGTACAACTGATTAATACACATTGCCATTTAGATCATGTTTTTGGTAATAAATGGGTTTACGAAACCTATGGTTTATTGTTGCATATTCACCCTTTAGAAGAAAAAGTATTGTCTTTTGCACCCATAAGTGGTGAAAAATGGGGACTTCCATTTGTGAATTATAAAGGACCAATTCATTTTATTGATGAACATAGTGAGATAAAGATTGGTGATGATGTTTTGAAAATTTTACCCACACCTGGTCATTCTCCTGGAAGCATTTCTTTGTATTGCAAAGCACAAAATTTTGTTATTGCTGGTGATGTTTTGTTTTACGAAAGTATTGGTAGAACAGATTTGCCAGGAGGTAATTTTGAAACTTTGGCAAATTCAATTCAAACGCAATTATACACGTTACCTGATATTACAATAGTGTATAATGGTCATGGTGAGCCAACAACAGTGCAACATGAAAAGCAGTGTAATCCTTATGTAAAAGCACAATAAAAAATTAGTCAATAAAAAATAGATCTGAAGCAATACCATCTGCAAGCAATTTACCTGCTTTAGTTAGCAGAATATTTTCATGTTGTATTAAGGCTAATTTTTGTTTAAAATATGGTTGCATTTTTTGAAGTATTTCATCCAAAATGGCGTCCCCCCATTGTTGTTTTATCGTATTTGTATCAATACCAATATTGGTACGCAAACTAGTCATAATATATTCGTTTAAACAATCTTTAGTACTTAATACTTCTACTTCAAAAGGAACAATATTTTTTTCGATACTTTCAATATACAATGCGTTATTGGCAATATTCCATTGACGAGTTTGTTTATTAAATGAGTGTGCAGATGGTCCAAATCCAAGATACATTTTTCCTTGCCAGTAACTACTATTGTGTTTGCTTTGATAATTTGCTTTTGAAAAGTTAGAAATTTCATAATGCTCATAGCCACTGTTTTCAAGCCATTGCATTAATAGTTCAAATTGTTCTGCCTGCTTTTCTACTTCAATTGCTGCTATTTTATTTTGATGAATCATTTTTTGTAATGCAGTTTTAGGTTCAACAGTTAATGCATAACATGATAAGTGTGGAATATTTTTTTCTATAGCAATAGCTACATTTTTTTGCCATTGTTCGTTAGATAATGTAGGAGTGCCATAAATTAAGTCAATGGAAATATTTGTTAGTCCTACAGATTGAGCCATATCTATACAATTCAATGCTTGTGTGGCATTATGAGCCCTATTCATCCACAATAAATCTTCATCAAAAAAAGATTGAATGCCAATACTTAAACGGTTAATTCCAATTGCTTTCCAATTATTCAACTTAATTAGTGAAATATCATCAGGATTGGTTTCTATGGTAATTTCTGCATTAGCATCTACCGTATAATTTGTTTTAATTTCTTGCAATAAATTTTGTAATTCTTCAACACTGCATAAGCTTGGAGTGCCACCACCTAAATAAATTGTTTCAATAATTTCAATTGTTTCATTTTTTCTCAAAACCATTTCTTTTGTAATGGCTTGTAGCATTTTAGGTAACAAACTATGTGTGGTAGAAAAATGAAAATTACAGTAATGACATGCTTTTCTACAAAAAGGAATGTGAATGTATATACCTGCCATTGAAATAGTTTGTAAACTTGTTTATTATTTACAATGGCGAAAATACGTTTATACTACTGTTTGTTGTGTTGCTTTATTGCAGTAGCCATAAAGTCGCAAACAAATGTTAATACTGTTAAGCTACAATACATGGTACAAGATGTAAGCTTACAATATGTTATTGACACCTTGCATTTAAAAACAAATTTTAGCTCTTTAAATGAATGTAAGCAGTATCTAGAAGTACTGCCAAAATATTTGCATGAACAGGGTTTTTTAGAAGCTTCAGTAGATAGTGTTTTTTATGAAAATGACTTAGTAAAAGCATTTGTTTTTATTGGAAAAAAATATTTTTGGAAAGCCATAAAAACGAACGAAAAATCTATAGCATTTTTAAAGCAAAACAAGCTTTCATTAAATGAATATTCTGGTAAAATAATTACACCATCTAACTATCAATTTTTACAAAAAAAAATTCTGAAAACACTTGAAAATACTGGCTATCCATTTGCTCAAGTGCAAATGGATAGCATAGAAAATAACCAACAATTTATTCAAGCAAAACTACTGATTGATAAAGGCATTAATTATCCATTAGATAGTATTTATCAAGTAGGAAATTCTGTTGTAAATGCCTCTTTTTTATATCAATATCTTACACTAAAAAAGCAAAGTGTATTTAGTGTTGAACAATTAGAGAAAATAGATCAACTTTTGGCAGAATTGCCTTATTTAAAACAAAGTAAACCTTGGGATTTGCAAATGCTAGCCAGCAGTTATGTGATTAATATGTATTTGCAGCCGCAAAAAAGTAATCAAATAAATGTTTTATTAGGGTTTTTACCAGCTAATCAACAGTTAGGGGGCAAACTATTATTAACAGGAGAAGCTAATATATTATTGAATAATACTTTTGCTAAAGGCGAAACAATAGCACTTAATTGGCAACAGCTACAAACTGCTTCACCAAGATTACAAGTTTTATTTAAACAACCTTTTTTTCTGCAATCGAAGTTTGGTTTACAGTTTCAGTTTGAACTATATAAAAGAGATTCTGCCTTTTTAAATTTGCAAGCACAGTTGGGCTTACAATATGCTGTTAACACTAAACAAACCGTTTCTATAGCTATTCAACAGTTTAATACTAATTTACTTGCTATAGATACTGTACGTATTATTAACACAAAAAAACTACCAGATGTTTCTGATATGCAAGTAACCAATATTGCTGTAAACTATGCTTTAAATAATACCAATTATAAACGAAATCCTATTAAAGGAACTGATTGTTCTATTAACTTTTCTATCGGCAATAAACGCATTGCCAAAAACAATTCTGTACTTGCAATAAAAGAGCCATCATTTAATTATCAAGCATTGTACGATACAGTTGTTCTTAATTCTTATCAATTAAAACTGCAATTACAAGTAGCTCAATACTTTCCCATTGCAAAACAATCTGTTTTTAAATCTGCATTACAAGTTGCGTGGTTGCAAAGCGACCGTTATTTTAGAAATGAATTATTTCAAATTGGAGGAATTAAAACCTTAAGAGGTTTTGATGAAGAAAGTATTCTAGCAAATAGGTTTGCAATCTTCACTACAGAATATCGTTACTTATTGGGAAAAAATGCCTACTTCTCTGGGTTTGCTGATGTTGGAATAACACAAAATGCAATTACTAACTTAAGCAATCAATTTTATGGTGCAGGTATTGGCTTATCAATTGAAACCAAACAAGGGTTATTAAATATTAATTATGCAGCAGGTAAAAGAAATGATTTGCCATTTAATTTACGGCAGTCAAAAATTCATATAGGATTTATAAGTATTTTTTAAAAAGCCAGTTAGCACATTTTTTACTTTCTTGCAAATGGGTATTTATTCGCTTAATTTTGCAGCAAATGAAACTTCTTCAACAAATTCTGTCTATAACTTTTCTATTTTCATTGAGTATTGTTACAAATGCACAAACTGATAGTTTATTGCAAAAAGAAACCACCGCTGTTAAAAAAACTGTCGTTAAACCTTTAATTACACCTAAGAAAATAGTTATTAAAAAAGATACAACAAATGTTACACTACCTGCAACTGTTATATTAAAAGATAGTCTACTTGTGAAAGACTCATTAGCTATTGACTCAATATTATTAGCAAAACAATTAGATTCTTTAAGAAACGATTCTTTAAAAAAACAACAAGCCTTAGCTGCAGTAGCTTTGGTAGACACATCTACTTACGGAAATATTATTGGTGATATTTATTTTCCTGTTTTTTTGCCACCCTCTTTTAAAGTAGATATTGAAAAAAAACACCAATCAAAAGATGAATTGTTTTATTTATTATTAAGTCTTCTTGCTTTAGTAGCATTTATTAAAGTAGTGTTTCCAAAGTATTTTGGAAATATGTTTAGTGTATTTTTTCAATCTTCTTTTCGTCAAAAGCAAACAAGAGATCAGTTAATGCACAATAATTTTGCTTCATTGTTGCTGAATATTGTTTTTGTGTTATCATTTGGTACTTATTTAGCAGTTGTTGCAACAAATAATCAATGGGTTAAATTTGAATTTTGGTGGTTAGTGTTAAGTTGTATGGGTATTTTAACTTTGGTTTATTTAATAAAATTTTTGTTCTTATATTTTTCTGGATGGATTTTTAATTCATTAGAAGCGGCAAAAACCTACCTATTTATTGTTTTTTTAAGTAATAAAATCATAGCTATTCTGTTAATTCCACTTTTATTAATCATAGCATTTTCTGGTGGAGAAATAGCATCAGTTGCCTTAATAGTCTCTTTATTTTTAATAGCAGGTGGAATAATTTATAGATACTTAGTAACACTATCAAGTATTCGTAGCGAATTGAATGTTAGTGCCTTGCACTTTTTTCTATACCTTTGCAGCTTCGAAATATTGCCGCTTGCATTAATTTATAAAGCAGTATTCAATTATATTGGTACAACCATTTAATTTTGCAAAATATTTAGATAATAAGCATGGTAACGAAAGCAGCAAAAAGTACAACAACCAGCAAAACACCTAAAAAAATATTAATTTCTCAACCAAGGCCAGATAGCGATAAATCGCCTTATTTCGACCTTGAGCGTAAATATAGTGTTGAGTTGGTATTTCATCCTTTTATACGATTAGAAGGAATTCATGCCAAAGAGTTTCGTAAGCAAAAAATTGATATTACTCAATATACAGCAGTTGTTTTAACTAGCCGTAATGCTATTGATCATTTCTTTCGTACTTGTGAAGAAATGAAGATTACAATCAATCAAGAAACCAAATATTTCTGTACCACAGAAGCCGTTGCTTTGTATCTGCAAAAGTTTATATTATACAGAAAACGTAAAGTTTTTTATGGTGCAGATGGAACGAATAAAAGCATGCTTGATGTAATAAATAAGCATAAAGAAAATGAACGCTTTTTATACGTTTGTAGCGAAAATCAACAAGATAACGAAATAGTTGGTTGGTTTAAAGCACATAAGTGCGATTTTCAATTGGCATTTATGTATAGAAGTGTTAGTAACGATATTAAAGAGGTGATGGAAAAAGATAGATTTGATGTCATTTGTTTTTTCACACCAAGTGGGGTAAAAAGTTTGTATGATAGTTATCCGAAATTCAGCCAAAAAAATATTGTAATTGGGGCTTTTGGAGGTAATACTACAAAAGCAGTTGAAGAGGCTGGTTTACAGATAGGTATAAAAGCTCCAGCACCACAAGCACCCAGTATGGTTTCAGCCTTAGATAAATATTTAGCAGAGATACTTAAGAAAGGATAAATTTTCAATTATAAAACTATTAAGGTTTACAAAAAGTTTAGGTAGCTTTTGTAAATCCTTATTTCGTTTTTACATTTAAGGCATCTCTTAAACCATTACCTACTAAGTTAAATGCAAGCACTA
>JBMLQZ010000026.1:0-1927 GCA_049241285.1 Chitinophagaceae bacterium
ACAAAAGCAATATAAATCTGTACTGAAAAAAGCGGTTCCTTTAGCAGATACCAACGATACTAACTATATTTTTCTACGATTTGTAATTGATTATTTACCTAAAGGTTTAATTGGATTATTAATAGCTATTATTTTTCTAGCAGCATGGGGTTCTATTGCTGCTGCTTTAAACTCTTTAGCCTCTTGTACTATGATTGATTTTCATGTACGATTTGGTAAGAAAAAAGTATTTGCCAATAATGAGTTGCAATGTGCTTATGAATATAAAATGTCTAAATACTATACTTTAGCTTGGGGTATTTTTTGCATTATTACAGCAGAATTGTCAACAGGTATTGGTAGCTTAATTGAAGCAGTAAATGTGTTAGGTTCTTTATTTTATGGTGTAATTTTAGGAATTTTTCTGGTAGCTTTTTATCTGAAAAAAATACAGGGAAATGCTGTTTTTTATGCTGCCATTTTAGGTGAAATACTGGTAATAACTTTATTCTTTTTAGATAAATACGAAATTATTGGGTTAGGCTTTTTATGGCTAAATGTAGTAGGAGCTTTAGCAGTAATTATGTTTGGATTATTATTGTCATTACTTGGTATTGATTCAAAAAATAACCATTTAAGTACCATATAAAATGCCTTCCTATTTGCAAATTTGTGAATTGATTTTTTATACAGAATCTTATTTTAAATCTTTATCGCATTAAATAGTGAAGCCACTTATTTTCGCAAAAAAAATAGTTATGGGAATTGCAGATAGATTAGCACAACTAAATAGTGAAAAAAGTGCTGCCAACTTACAAGAAGGAGAAAATTTTTTAGCTGCTAATGCAACTAAAGAAGGGGTAGTTACTTTACCAAGTGGATTACAATATGAAGTTTTGGTTTTAGGCACAGGAGAAAAACCAACAGCCACAAGTACCGTTACTTGTCACTATCATGGAACTTTAATTAATGGAACTGTTTTCGATAGCAGTGTTCAAAGAGGTCAACCAGCATCTTTTCCTTTAAATATGGTAATTAAGGGGTGGACAGAAGGGTTACAAATAATGCCAGTTGGTAGCAAATTTAGATTTTTTATTCATCCAAATTTGGGATATGGAAATAGACAAGTGAGTGCTCAAATTGGTGCAAATACCACACTTATTTTTGATGTTGAATTAATTAGTTTTAAATAGTTTTTTACATCAATATAAAAAAGCAGTTAACGATTAATGTTAACTGCTTTTTTTATTTTATCTAAAGAGAATTTATGCTTAAAACTCTACAATAAAGCCAATAGTTGGCAATACATTCGCTTCATTATTATTTAATAAAAACGGAATTCCATTGCTGCCATTTTGTTGAATGGGTTGTCCATCGGTAGTTAAAAATGCGGTATTCGTTTCATTTCTTCTAAAAGTAAATGTTGCTGGTGCAAAAGTTTGTGCAGCATACCAATTGGTAATATCTAAAAACAAATCAAAAGTTACTTTTCTAAAATTCCATTTTTTATCAATTCTTATATCACTGGCATTGAATGCTTGTAAACGGTGTGCGTTTAATTGTGTATAATCAAAAACACCTTCTCCCATTGTTAAAAAATTAGCTCTGCTAGCAGCATCATTATAGGGTGTAAATGGTGCACCACCTTGATAGCGAAACTTTAAACCAATTTCCCAATTTTTAGGCAGTTTGTAACCCAATGTCATACTTACTAAATGTCTATTGTCCCAAGCACTTGCAACATATTGGTTATTGCTATTGGTGTACTCACTTTTATAAAAAGTATAACTTAATATTCCAAAAAAGCGTTTGGTTAATTTTTTCTGTGCAAAAAACTCAAATCCATAGGCTCTTCCTTTACCATTGGTAATTACGGCTTCATTACCCAATACATTAAAATCGCTACCTAAATTAGCCAAACTTATTCCTTTTTGAATGCTTACAGGGA
>JBMLQZ010000027.1:0-1563 GCA_049241285.1 Chitinophagaceae bacterium
ACAAAGCCAACTACAAAAACTTAGGTTTATTTGTTACAGGTTTTTATGCTAATGTAAATGAGCAAGGTGGGTATGAAGCAACTACACAGAAAGTAATTGAAAATAAATACAAGTCTTTAGGTGTTGAAATTGAAGCTGCTGCAAGAATTAGCAAAAACTTTGACCTTAGAGGTGGTATAACTTTTACTGATGCAAAAATTACAAGTGATGGTGCTACTAAAGATAACAGACCAAGAAGACAAGCACCATTTATTTTCAATATAGTACCTACTTATACATCTAATAATTTCTCTATTGGATTTACTGCAATTGGAACTTCAAGTTCTTATGCACAAGACGATAATAAATTGAAATTTAAAGGATATGTAATGATTAATCCTTTTGTAAATTATAGAGTTTCTAAAGCAGCTAACCTTGCTGTAAATGCAAATAATATAGGTAATGTTTTAGGCATAACAGAATCAGAAGAAGGTTCTATTACACCAAACACAACTAATATTATCAGAGCAAGATCTATAATGGGAACAACAGTTTCAGCTACTGTTACATTTAATTTTTAAGATTATTTTCTAATAGTTTCTCTTTTTTGTGGTTAATAAGGCTGCTCTAGTTATCTAGGGCAGCTTTTTTTAACATCACTAAATTTATATTTACAAAATGAAAAGCAATAAACCATCTTTAAGTTTTTCTAGCATCATTAGTATGAATGTTGGATTCTTTGGATTGCAGTACAGCTTTGGATTACAGCAAACTAATATGACACCCATTTACTCATATTTAGGTGCTAACCCTGATGATATTCCTTGGCTAAATTTAGCAGGGCCAATGACTGGTTTAATTGTGCAACCCATTGTTGGTGCTATTAGCGACAAAACCATTAGTAAATATGGCAGAAGAAGACCATTCTTTTTTATTGGTGCTATTATTTGTAGCCTTTGTTTACTAGCAATGCCTTTTAGTAAAAATTTATGGATGGCTGCAAGTTTACTTTGGATTTTAGATGCAGCCAATAATTTAACAATGGAACCATACAGAGCTTTGGTAAGCGATAAATTGCCTACAAAGCAACACAGCATTGGTTTTTTAACACAAAGTTTTTTTACAGGACTAGGAATCACTTTAGCAAACATTACTCCAACAATATTAATTTCTGTTGGTTTAATTAATCAAAATGCAAGAAGTAGTAACAATATAACCTACACAACTTACGCAGCATTTATGATAGGTGCTGTGGTTTCTATTACATCAATAATGTACTCTTTATTTAAAACAAAAGAAGACCCTTTAACCGAAGAAGAGATTGTACATATAAAAAGCGAACCCCGAAATTTATTTTCTATTTTTAAAGATATTGGCATTGCTATAAAAGAAATGCCAAAACAAATGAAACAACTAGCTGTTGTGTATTTATTTACTTGGTATGCAATGTTTATTTATTGGCAATTTATAACGCTATGTTTAGCCAAAACAATTTACAACACAACAGATGCTACATCAAACGAATTTGCAGCTGCTCAACTACTTACTGGGCAAGTAAATGCTACCTATAATATTGTAACTTTT
>JBMLQZ010000028.1:0-1965 GCA_049241285.1 Chitinophagaceae bacterium
TGTAACATTAAAAAATGTAAATAAAGTAAGTGGTGAAGTTCCATTAACAGAAGCAGAAATAGTTGTAAGTGGTGGTAGAGGATTAAAAGGACCAGAAAACTGGGGTATTATTGAAGATTTAGCGAAAACATTACATGCTGCAACCGCTTGTAGTAGACCAGTTGCAGATGCTCATTGGAGACCACACCATGAGCATGTTGGACAAACAGGCTATCAGATAGCACCAAATTTATATTTTGCTATTGGTATTTCTGGAGCTATACAGCACCTAGCAGGCGTAAATAGAAGTAAAGTAATTGTTGCCATAAATAAAGACCCTGAAGCTCCGTTTTTTAAAGCAGCAGATTATGGTATTGTTGGTGATGCTTTTGAAGTTGTACCACAATTAACAGCTGAAATAAAAAAGCTACAATCGGCTCATTAATATGCTTTTAAATACTTTCAATAAAAAAGGCTTCTCTATTTGAGGAGCCTTTTTTATAAACCAAATTGTTTTAAATAATGGAGAACTTGTTCAGTAATATTTGGATGATAAGTAAACCACGTGCAATTTGATTGTCGTTTAAACCAAGTCATTTGCCGTTTAGCGTATTGTCTAGTATTCACTTTAATTCGCTCAATTGCAAAATTTAAGGTTGACTCATTTTTGAAATAACTAAACAATTCTTGATAACCTACCGTTTGTAAAGCATTGATATGTTGAAAAGGAATTAACTGAGCCACTTCATCCAATAAACCATTGGCAATCATATTATCCACTCTTTTGTTGATGTTTTGTACCAATTCTGTTCGTGGTAATTCTAATCCTATTTGAATAATATTGAAAGAGCGTTGATTTGTTTTTTGCTGACGAAATTGTACAATAGATTTTCCGGTAACTGTTTTTATTTCAAGTGCTCTTAACAACCTTTGTGGATTTTGCTGTTCAGCAATTTGCCAAAATTCAGGATCAAGTTTTTGAATAGATTCTTGCAACCAAACCAACCCCTTTTGTTGATATTGATTGACCAATTCTTCTCGAATAGCTTCAGGAATTTCAGGCATTTCATCCATTCCTTCCAAAAAAGCTTTAATGTATAAACCAGTGCCGCCTACAACAATTGCAATATGATTGTTCTGAAATATCTCTTTACATTTTTCTAATGCATAAGTTTCAAAAATACCTGCATTAACGGTATCATGAATAGAATGAGAATTGATAAAAAAATGAGGAACCAAAGCTAGTTCCTCTTTTGATGGTTTAGCAGTACCAATAGACATTTCACGATAACATTGCCTACTGTCAGCAGATATAATTTGTGTATGGAAATGTTGTGCCAATTGTAAAGCCAAAGCAGTTTTTCCAACAGCTGTTGGCCCTGCAATAACAATAACCGTTTTAGCTTGCAATTCGGCAAAAATTTATTTAGAAAATATTTTGAGCATCATCATCGGCCGATTCATCAAAACCACCATCACTAGCAGCATCTCCATCCTCATCTCCTTCTTCACCAAATCCATCTAACCCTTCTTTTAAATCATACTTCTCTTCTATTTCGGCAAATTTATCACCTAGCAAACTTTTGGTTCCATATTGTTGTGGTCCTATTCCTTCTTTACGAGTAACTACTGGATAAACAGTTTTAGCATTTTGATCTTTACTAACGTTAATTAGTTCAACCAAAAAAGTCCAATTCTTTGCAAAGTCATACACATATATAAACTTTTGATTGGTATTATTTATTTCGCTGCCAATATTGGTTTCTGCCATTAATAATGGAGGAGCTTGGTACGATTTTTCGTAAACTTCAAAACTAATTTCTCTGCCTCTTTGCCAATAATCGTTACTACGAAAGAAAGTAGCAGCATGTTTTTGATCGAACTCATATGCCTTTAGTATGGCAAAATGTAAATCGGCAAAAGTTTGTTTGTGTGTAATTGCAATATCTCTATACACAGTATCATCTTCTTCTAAATAAACTCGAA
>JBMLQZ010000029.1:0-1614 GCA_049241285.1 Chitinophagaceae bacterium
TAGCGTTTAAATATGTTGAATTTCAACCAATAGAATTTAATGAAAATAGAATTCAAGGATCTGATCCACTTATTGGAAATTTACCTGCATGTTTAGCATTTTATGTGTATACAATTCTTGGATTAGATTACGATTCATTTTCTCCTAAAGGTGGCGATAAGTATTTTCAGAAAGCACAAAATATCGTTAATAATGCACCAGAAGCTGGAAATATAACGGGTTGGAAATTGTTTGATGGTCTACGTAATAGATATTGGCTGAATGAAAACTTAATTAATAATAAATACAATATTGTACATGATGTTTGGTATGCTTATTTTAGATCTGGTTTAGATAGAATGGCTCAAAATGAAACAGAAGCTAGAAATAACCTCATACAAACTTTGGTACAGTTAAATGCTTTTAATAAGGAATATCCCAATACTTTTATTGTACAATTTTTTTTACAAAATAGAGAAGCAGAACTAATTGGAATATTTAAAAAAGCGCCAACCGATATAAAATCTAGAGCGTTAGAATTATTAACAAGTGTAGATATTAATAATACCCAACGGTATAAAGATGAATTAAAATGATGAAGCCTTTTTTATATAGTAGCCTTGCATTTTGCTGTTTAATGGTTGCATGTAATTCGAATGAAAATAGACTTACAATTAATGAGATGAAACCTATTATGTGGGATATGATTACCGCTGATGAATGGTTTAGTCAAATTACCTTAAAAGATTCAACTGCGAGGCCAAAGATGAAGAATGCTGAAATGTATCAACAAATTTTTGCTAAATACAAAATCACAAAAGAACAGTTTTACAATAGTTACCATTACTTTCAAATGCATCCAAATGAATTGAAAGTATTAATAGATTCTGTAGATAAATATGGTAGTAGAATTAAAAATTTACAAGATTCTATCAACTATAAAAATACGATTGCTAAGTAATTTTTACATTACAACACTTGCTATATGAATAAAGTTTATCCAAATGCAATAGCTGCTATTGCAGATATTAAAGATGGTGCAACCATTATGTTAGGCGGTTTTGGTTTAAATGGTATTCCTGAAAATTCAATTCAGGCACTTGTACAAAAAAAAGTAAAAAATTTAGTCTGCATTTCTAATAATGCTGGAGTTGATGATTTTGGCTTAGGCCTTCTATTGCAAACCAAACAAATACTAAAAATGGTGAGTAGCTATGTAGGTGAAAATGCTGAATTTGAAAGACAATTATTAAGTGGAGAATTAGAAGTAGAATTAATTCCTCAAGGAACATTAGCCACACGTATTCAAATGGCAGCAATGGGTATTCCTGCATTTTTTACACCAGCAGGTTTTGGAACTGAAGTAGCCATTGGAAAAGAAACAAGAGATTTTGATGGTAAAATGTATTTAATGGAACATGCATTACATGCAAATTTTGCGTTGATAAAAGCATGGAAGGGCGATACTTTAGGCAATTTGGTATTTAGAAAAGCTACAAGAAATTTTTCTACTTCTATGGCTAAGGCTGCTGCTATCACTATTGTTGAGGTAGAAGAGTTAGTGCAGCCAGGAGATATTGATCCAGATGATGTTGATGTAGCAGGAATTTATGTTCATAGAATTTATGAAGGTAA
>JBMLQZ010000030.1:0-3206 GCA_049241285.1 Chitinophagaceae bacterium
CAAGAACAAGCACCACAATTCCTATATCACAATCCATTAAATGAATATGTAGCAGGATTACTTGGCAATTATCAACTAATGCCATCTTCTTTACAACAATTATTTCCACAAAAACAACATTGGCATTTTATTGAACAACAATTATTTGTAAGACCAAACGATTTTATAATACATAAACATCCTGAAATTGGGGTAAAAGCAATAGCTGAGAAAATGGTATTTCTTGGAAGCTATTTTGAAGTAACTGTAACACTTATAAACACTGGTTTTACATTAGTTTTACAAACACAAAATAAAGAATTATATGTGGGTGATGAAGTAATGATTTCTTCAATAAATTAATCATAATTGAATAATTATTACTGTCATTAAATGTAAATAACGAAACAATTTATACAAGTATAAAACAAAAAAAGAGCCGTCTAATTAAGACAGCTCTTTTTGTTTTAATCGGAAATTTTTTATGATTTTTTAATAGGAGTAGAAGGTGCTTTTGCAGCCTTATCATCAATCACTTCACCATTAATAGATAAAATAGTGGGCTGAGCTTGGTTAGCAAATTTTACAGTAATATTCTTCTTAAATGTTCCAATATTGGCAGCATTGTAAGTTACTTTTATGCTACCAGACTTACCTTTCATTATGGGTTCTTTCGGATATTCTGGTGTTGTACAACCACAATCGGCTGTTGCATTTTCAACTATTAATGGCTTTGCAGATGTATTTTGAAAATTAAATACAAATGTTACCGGCTTATCTTTTTTAATTTTTCCAAAGCTGTGAGTACTTTTAGAAAACTTAATGCCATCTTGTGCAAATACAGTTGTAACAACAAAAAATAGTAAAAGCGAAAAAAAATATTTCATAATGATGATTAAAATTATTGACTAACAGGCTTTTTCATTTTCTCAACTGTAACATTAACAGGTGCAGAATTTACAGGCGTAGTAAACGTTTCACCTTTAAAACTTACTTGTTTAGACATTCCATCGCTAAAAAACAAGGTAACAAACTTGGTAAAAGAACCACTAGTTGATCCATTAAATCCTAATGTTACTCCAACGGTTTCATTTGGTGCAATTCTCTTTCCCTTTTCATAAACAGGAGTAGTACAACCACAACCCACTTGCACATTTTCTAGGGTTACAGAATCTGTGCTAATATTTTTAATTTCTAAAACATATTTGGTTTCTTTTCCATAGGGAATTTTACCAAAATCGTACTCTGCATTTTTAAATTCTAGTGTTTTTGTAATGTCTTTTGGATTTGCAGTTTGTTGTGCTTTGGCAAAAAATGCTATTGATACAACCATCATCAATAAAAATACCTTTTTCATGTACGTAAAAATTTATGTGTAAAAATATTGATTATTGGTAATTTAAAATCATAAAATACTCTTTTAGGTAAAATTTATAAGTTGGTAAAATATTGCTTATAATTATAATTCATTTAGCTTGTTTCAGGATAAATAAACCAAAAATCAAACCGAAAATATTTTGATTAAATACTGCTTCTGAATAATTATTTTTGTTTGATGGAACAAACAATTACCTTGTCTTATAAAGACGATATGCTTTCATACGACGGATTTAGAAATGAAGTATTAAATGACTATAAAATGGCTATTTTTAGCCGTGAGGTTAGTTTATTGGGTAGAAGAGAAGTGCTTACCGGTAAAGCTAAGTTTGGCATTTTTGGAGATGGAAAAGAGTTGGCACAAATAGCAATGGCCAAGTTTTTTAAACCAGGCGATTTTAGAGCCGGTTATTACAGAGACCAAACCTTTATGTTTGCTAGTGGTTTAGCAAGCGCTGATCAATTTTTTGCACAATTATATGCCGATCCAGATATAAAAAATGAACCATTTAGTGCAGGAAGACAAATGGTATCGCATTTTGCAACAAGAAATGTTGATGAAAATGGATATTGGTTAGATTTAGCCAATAGAAAAAATATTACCTCAGATATGGCTCCAACGGCATCTCAAATGCCAAGAGCTTTAGGTTTGGCTTTTGCTTCTAAATGTTTTAGAAATTCTCCCCACTTGCATCGTTACGAAAATTTAAGTCATAATGGTAATGAAGTTTGTTTTTGCACTATTGGTGATGCAAGTACTAGTGAAGGGCATTTTTGGGAAGCTGTAAATGCAGCCGGTGTTCTACAAGTACCATTAGCCATTTTTGTATGGGATGATGGTTATGGTATTTCTGTTCCAAAGTCGCATCAAACAACCAAAGGATCTATTTCTGCTGCACTAAAAGGTATGCAAAAAATTGATGGAACCAATGGTATTCATATTTACAAAGTAAAAGCATGGGATTATGCCAGCATGTGTGAGGTGTTTGAAGAAGGTATACAAAAAACCAGAGAAACGCATACACCTGTTTTATTTCATGTAGAAGAAGTAACACAACCACAAGGTCATAGTACAAGTGGTAGCCATGAAAGATATAAAAGCCCTGAAAGATTACAATGGGAGAGAGATTGGGATTGTATTAAAAAAATGAGAGAATGGATATTTGAAAATGGAATAGCTAGTGAAGATGAATTACAAAATATTGAATTAGAAGCCAAACAATCTGCCAGAGATAGCAAAAACAAAGCTTGGTTAAATTACTTAACACCTGTTAAAGCTCAAGCACAAAAAAGCATATCACTTATTAAAGAATTAATAGTAAGCGATATGGATACTTATAATTATTTGCAGAAGATTTGTACAGACCTAGAAAATAATCAAGAGCATTTAAGAAGAGATGTGATGCATGTGCTTAGTTTAGCCATTGATGCTGCACCTAATTCACCTAATATTGATGCTGTAAAATCATATTATCAATCTCTAAAAGATTTGAATAAGAAATTATACAATAGTTGTTTGTATAATGAAGGCCCTAAAAGTATTGAAAGAGTTGAAGAAATAAAGCCATTAATCACATTTGATGCTCCATCAATAAATGGATATGAAATATTGAATAAATATTTTGATATTTTATTTGCAAACAATCCTTTAGTATTTGCTTTTGGAGAAGATGTTGGTATGATTGGTGATGTAAACCAAGGGTTTGCTGGTTTACAACAAAAACATGGAGAAAACAGAATTTTTGACACCGGAATTAGGGAACTAACTATTATGGGACAAGCAATAGGCATGGCTTTAAGAGGCTTAAGACCAATTGCAGAAATTCAATATTTAGATTATTTAATTTATG
>JBMLQZ010000031.1:0-6437 GCA_049241285.1 Chitinophagaceae bacterium
CTTTTGCAGCAGCCTCAATAGTTTGTAAAAACAAATCAGGATTCACCAAATTGGTACAACTGCTCGTAACTAGAAAACCACCATTTTTTACCAATTTCATGCCTCTCAGGTTTATTTCTTTATATCCTGTTACAGCTTTATGAATACTTTCTCTGCTTTTTGTAAATGCAGGAGGGTCAAGCATTACTACATCGTACAACTTTTCTTCTTTATCCCATTGTTTTAAAGCGTCAAAGGCATTCATTGCTTCAAACTTGCAAATGGCATCTAAATTATTTAAAGCCGCATTTTTATTGGCAATAGCAACGGCTTGTTCGCTAATATCAATGCCTAAAACACTTTTTGCACCATACTTTGCAGCATGAATTTCAAATGTACCTGTATAAGTAAATGCTCCTAAAACCTCTGCATTTTTGCAAATAGGTTCAATAGCTCTTCTGTTGTCTTGTTGATCTAAAAAATAACCTGTTTTTTGTCCATTCTCTATGTCAACATTAAATTGTAAACCATTTTCTTGAATAATAATATTGGTATCAAACTCATTATGTAAAAATCCCTTTTGCTGTGGTAAACCTTCTAATTCTCTAACAGGAACATCGTTTCTTTCGTAAATTCCTTTCGGATTAAAAATAGAAACAAGTGCTTTTACAATTGCATTTTTCCAAACATCAATTCCTAGAGATAAAGTTTGAATAACAAAGTAATCATTAAACTTATCAATAATTAGGGCAGGTAAGTAATCGGCTTCACCAAAAACCAATCTACAATTTTCGGTATAGCCTAAACGTTGGCGATATTGCCAAGCCTGCCATATTTTATTATGAAAAAACACATCGTTAATTTCTTCTTGTTTTCTAGTTAGCAAACGCACCATAATTAACGATTGAGGATTAATATAGCCTCTGCCAACCCACTTTTTATCATGATAAAAAACGTCTACAATGCTACCAGCAACAACCTCACCCTCAATTTTTTCAATCTCATTATTATAAATCCAAGGATGCCCGTTGGCAATTCTTGCGGCAATCTTTCTTTTTAAAAAAACTTTTATCATTTGGCAAATGTAAGGGGTGTAGTGGCTATTCGTAATAATAAATCGGTAGCCAATCTATAGTATTTCTATGCAATTGTAGTCCCGCTGTACGGCTGTAGTCCTCGGCACAAAACCCTCACACAAATCCTCACCTGTGGGCTACTTGCCTGCCATCGGGGCTATTTTTTCAGCAAAATCAACTTTGTTCATCTGTGCCATTTAAAATGGCAACAACCAATTTTATTTTCATTCAACTGCCAATTTTTCCATTTTCTTTGCATGGCAAAAAAATTGACAAGTAAGACAATACAATAATTGTACTATGGAAGAAAAAGAAATATTAGAATCTACCGACAATGTTACCAATGAAATGGATATAAATGCTGACGAAAATGCAGCAGGATCTACACATTTAAACGAACCTGTTTCTGAAGAATCGGAAGTAGAGAAGTTAAAAAATGAAATTCAAGAGCAAAAAGATAAATACTTGCGTTTAATGGCCGAGTTTGAGAATTTTAAGAGACGTACAGCCAAAGAACGTATAGATTTAATCCAAACAGCAGGAAAGGATATTGTTGTAAGTTTATTAGATGTTTTAGACGATTGTGATAGAGCCGAAAAACAATTGGCTGGAACAGCTGATATTGCTCAACAAAAAGAAGGTATTCAACTGGTATTTAACAAATTACGTAGCAGTTTACAAGCCAAAGGTGTAAAAGCTATGGAAAGTATTCATACAGAATTTGACGTAGAAAAGCATGAAGCTATTACAGAAATTCCTGCCCCAACAGAAGATTTAAAAGGTAAAGTATTAGATGAAGTTACCAAAGGCTACTACTTAAATGATAAAATTATACGATTTGCAAAAGTGGTTGTAGGCAACTAGTTTTTGTATGTATCATTAATCACCTGCCTTTTTAATTTTTAACCAAATAAATGGTTGCCTTTTGTAGGCAAGATGTTATGAAAAGAGATTTTTATGAAATATTAGGCGTAAGTAAATCTGCTTCTGCCGATGAAATAAAAAAAGCTTACCGAAAAGTGGCTATGCAATATCACCCTGATAGAAATCCAGGCGATAAAGCAGCAGAAGACAAGTTTAAAGAAGCAGCAGAAGCTTATGAAGTATTAAGCGATGCCGATAAAAAAGCCAAATATGATCGATATGGTCATCAAGCATTTGGCCCAGGAATGGGTGGTGGTGGAAGAGGTGCAAGTAACATGGACGATATTTTTAGCCAATTTGGTGACATTTTTGGCGACGATGCTTTTGGTAGTTTTTTTGGCGGTGGCAGAGGTAGAAGTAGTGCTAGTGGTGGCAGAGCAAGAGGACAAAGAGGTAGCAATTTGCGTATAAAAATGAAACTTACGTTTGAAGAAATTGCAAAGGGCGTAACAAAAAATGTAAAAGTAAAAAAGAATGTTATTTGTAATACTTGTGATGGAAGTGGAGCAAAAGATAAAAGCAGCGTACAATCATGTAGAACTTGTGGAGGATCTGGTCAAGTTAAAAGAGTTACAAGTACTTTTTTAGGTCAAATGCAAACGGTAACTACTTGTCCTAGTTGTAATGGTGAAGGTCAAAGTGTTACGGCAAAATGTGGTAGTTGTAAAGGTGAGGGAAGGGTTTTTGGTGAAGAAACAATCAGCATAGATATACCTGCAGGTGTTCAAGAAGGAATGCAATTAAGCATGAGTGGAAAAGGAAATGCAGGTGAACGAGGTGGGGCTTTTGGCGATTTAATTATTCAAATTGAAGAAGAACAACATGCAGAATTGCAACGTGATGGCTTAAATGTTGCTTACGATTTGTATATTTCTTTTCCTGAAGCTGCTTTTGGAACCAATGCAGAAGTGCCTACCATTGATGGAAGGGCAAAAATTAAAATTCCTGCTGGCACACAAAGCGGTAAAATATTTAGATTAAAAGGAAAGGGATTTCCTGAAGTACAAGGCTATCAAAGAGGCGATCAGTTGGTGTATGTAAACGTTTGGACACCGCAAGATTTGAGTAGTGAAGAAAGAACTTTACTAGAAAAATTAAGTTATAGTAATAACTTTAAACCCAAACCAGATAAAAGTAATAAAAGCTTTTTTGAAAGAGTAAAAGAAGCGTTTAACTAAAAATAAGAAACCTCTGATTTCAGGGGTTTTTCTTTGAAATATTAATCTATTAATATAATAGAGCTTGTAAATAATTCTTGATTACTCTAAGCTTATTTTTAGCTTGATATAAATTTTTAAATTTTATACTTATATTCATTTCTTAAATTAAATGTTATGAGAAAACATGTATTACTTGCTATCTGTTTTATGTTTTTTGTAATAGTGCAAACCATGGCACAAAATGCGGGAACAATAACGGGTATTGTTAAATCTTCAAAAGGTAGTATTCTTCCTGGGGCTACCGTAAAAGTTGAAGGCAGAAATGTAAATGCTATAGCCGATAATAACGGTAAATTTGTATTAACACTACCTGCAGGAAACTATACATTGGTTGTTTCTTTTGTTGGTTCAACAATTGAGACAGTAAAAGTTAAAGTAACAGCAGGAACGAATACAACTGCTGAAGTTACTCTAACCGAAACAAGCAATTTAAGTGAAATTACCGTTGTGGGTTCACGTAGTAGAAGCCCTCGTTCTGTAACAACCACACCTGTACCAGTAGATATAGTTTCTACTAAAGAAATTCGAAATTTTGCACAAGCAGATGTTACACAAATGCTTACTTATGCTGCCCCTTCATTTCAATCTGCTAGACAAACCATTTCAGACGGAACTGACCACATTGACCCAGCAGGTTTACGTGGCTTAGGGCCAGATCAAACATTAGTATTGTTAAATGGTAAACGTAGACACAATACAGCTTTAGTTAATATCAATGGTACTGTAGGTAGAGGCTCAGTAGGAACTGATATGAATGCTATACCTGCTGCTGCCATAGAAAGAATAGAAATATTAAGAGATGGTGCAGCTGCTCAGTACGGATCAGATGCAATTGCAGGTGTAATAAATGTTGTGTTAAAGAAAAAATATAAAGGTTTGAATATTGGAGTAATGGGTGGTCAAAACATGACAACAATGCCAATTGCAAGAAGAAGCCCTATAAGTATAACCGATGGTGTAAATAAGCAAATAGATATTGTAGGTGGAATTGCAAATGAAAAATATTATGTTACAGGAAGTTTTCAATATCTAACTCGTACACAAAGTAATAGGAGCGGTTTTGATAATATTCCATTGGTGTATCTAGGTAATGGTGGTGGTTTTCCCACTGCTCCTTCAGGTGTAAGTACAGACGTTTGGCGTAGATGGTTAATTGATCAAGATAAAGCCTTGGTAAAAACCAATGGATACAATTTGCAAAATTTAGTAGCAGGTAATAGTGCAGCTGATAATATTGGAGCATTTGCAAATGCTGGTTATAAATTAAACAGCAAAACAGAAGTATATGTTACAGCAGGTGGAAGTACAAGAGATGGTTTGGCAAGTGGCTTTAGCCGTAATCCTAATTCTTGGAACCAACAACCTGTAACCGCAACAGGAAATCGTTTTTATGCAAATGGATTCCTACCACAAATTACCACTATCATTAACGATATTTCAGTTTTGGCGGGTGTAAAAACAGAATTGGGTGGTTGGAATATTGATTTGAGCAACACTTTTGGAGAAAATAGTGTGGAGTTTATAATTAAAAACTCTGGTAATGCATCTTTAGCAGCAAACAATAATCCACAAACAGAATTTAAAGCTGGTAAAATAAAGTTTAACCAAAATACTTTTAATGCAGATGCGACAAAAAGGTTTGATTTAGGAAGTGATCATAATTTAAACGTTGCATTTGGGTTTGAACGTAGAACTGAAAATTATTCAATAAGACAAGGTGAAGAAAATTCTTATATTTATGGTGGAAGAGCCTTTTCGGTGCCATCAATTACTTACACACCAACTGGTCAGGTTGTAAACATTGCTGGTGGTCCTACTGCACCTGGTGCACAAGTTTTCCCTGGATTTCAACCGTCTGATGCTATTCAAACAAAACGTAATGTTTCTGCTGTTTATGTTGATTTAGAATATACTAGAAAGAGGGTAACTTTTGGTGCAGCTGGTCGCTACGAAAATTATAGCGAACAAAGAAGTAGCTATGCAGGAAATGGTTTAAAACTAGCTTTAAAATATGACTTTTGCGATAATTTTGCCTTCAGAACTTCTGTAAGTACTGGTTTCAGAGCACCATCTTTACAACAACGTTATTTCCAAAATCAAAGTACACAGTTTGTATTAGGTGTTCCTACAACAGTTTTAACTGCTAATAATAATAATCCTATTGTTAAAAATGCATTTGGAATTAATGATTTAACACCTGAGTATTCTTTTGGCTATACGTTTGGCTTAGTTGGTAAACTTGGCAAAAACACTACATTTACAGTAGATGCGTATAATATTGAAATTAACAACCGTATTGTATTATCTACACAGTTTAGCAGAACTAGTTCAAATGCAAGAGTAGCACAAATAATGAATGCTGCCAATGTAGATCCTTCAGTTTCAAGCGTACAATTTTGGACGAATGCAGTTAATACAAGAACAACAGGTTTAGATGTAGTATTAACTCAAAAATACAAAGCAGGAAAATTAAATGGTAACTTGTCAGTAGCTGCTAACTTTAATAGAAATAAAGTTGAGGGCACAAATACAAACAGAGTGATTGATGACATTATCAACAATCCGAGTAAATCAAATCCTAATGTAGATCCATCACAAGATTTTAGCAATTTATTATTCGATAGGCAACAACGTTCACGTATAGAAGTAGCTCAGCCTCAAGATAAAATTGTGTTTACTGGTACTGCTAACTACAATAAGTTGAGTGCTATGCTACGTGTTGTAAGATTTGGTGAAATAAAAACTGTTAACGCTGTAGATCCAAGAGCAGCTAATGCAAATGGCGTATTTTTTAATGATGCAGCATTTGAAACAGATCAAACCTTTAGTGCAAAAATTGTAAGCGATATTGTAATTACTTATCGTTTTTATAAAACTTGTAGCATTTCTGTAGGTGCAAACAACTTGTTCGATATTTATCCTGACCAATTTTTTGTAGATCAGCGTAATCTTCCTGCTGTTGTATATGCAAATCCAGCTGGTCCAACAGCATTAAGTGCTTCACCTGGTCAAAAAACTACAGGTGGCTATTCTGCAGCTAGAGATTTATCTAACAGAAGTAGATTTTTATTCAATGCAAATCAATTCGGCTTTAATGGTCGTTTTGTGTATGCACGTTTAAATATTGAATTAGGCGATATTATTGGTAAGTAATAATTATTTTAATTCTAACTTAAGAAGAGGATGCAATAACTGCATCCTCTTTTTTATTGGGTTAGTAATTTGGAATTACAAGTTT
>JBMLQZ010000032.1:0-3517 GCA_049241285.1 Chitinophagaceae bacterium
AAAAAAATTGTGAATGTTCAATGCCCACAACTACCGTTCCTCCATCGTCGCCAAATTGTTGTTTAAATGCTTGAAATTCTTGATATTTTGGATTGTCTGTAGGTATAGCTCTTGTAAAATCGTATCCAATTTTTACTTGAGTAGCCAACAATGCTGCAATTATATTGATGATTAATAAAGCAATTAATAATACTAATCGATACTTTAAAATAAATATTCCCAAACGATACCACATACTTTCTATTAAATAAATTGAAGAAAAACGAACACAGCTAATGATAGAAAAATAACTTTTGCTGACTAAACTGTATTATTTGCGTTGCAAAGAAAAGAAATTATTGTTGAGCGGTTTTTTCTACCTCTTTCTGAATTCCTATTTACACAAACCAATAACCAATTAATTGACAAATGATACCTAAAAACAAACCACTATATACTTCAAAATAAGTATGATTACTTACTAATAGTCTGCTTGTACAAACCAACCCAGTAAGAATAGTGGTTATAGAAATAGCTACTCCTAATGGTGTTTGATAAAAAAATGCAGTTAGTAAAATAGCAGCAAATGCACCACCCATAGCAATACCATGTAAACTAATTTTTATAAAGTTATTGGCTATAACTCCTAAGGCAGTGGCTATAAATATTCCAAAGTAAAAAAACTTAAGTGCTTGTGGCTGATCGGTAAAATTTCTACTTAAATAATACATCCACCAATAAAAAAACATAGAAATAAAGTACGGTATAATTCTTTCTTTCTGTGTACGTAAAAAAATGCTATCACTAAATTTTAAACGCCACAACAAAAACACAGCAAATGCAGGAAAAAACCCCGTAATCCAAAACACACTAAACATTCGCATTTTTAACTGCCAATCGGTTATTCCAGCAAACTCGTATGGAAACTGATATACCATAAACATAAATACATATGTAGGTATAAACAGTGGATGAAAAACGTACGAAACAACTTTTGCAGGTATGGTTACATACCAACCATAAGATGGTGGCTTTTGTGTGGCTGCAGATATATATAACGCTTCTTCTTGCATTTATTTATTGTTATAATTCTTTTCGCAATCTTGCTACCGGAATATTCAATTGCTCTCTATATTTTGCTACAGTTCTTCTAGCAATATTATATCCTTTTTGGTTTAACATATCTGTTAAAAACTCATCACTCAAAGGTTTGTGTTTATCTTCTGCTGCAATTAAATTACTCAATATTTCTTTTACTTCTCTTGTACTAACTTCTTCTCCACTATCGGTACTTAAGCTTTCACTAAAGAAATATTTTAAGCGATAAGTTCCAAACTCAGTTTGCACAAATTTGCTATTGGCTACACGGCTTACTGTGCTAATATCTAATCCTGTTTTTTCGGCAATATCTTTCAATATCATGGGTTTCATGTTGGTAACATCACCAGTTGAAAAAAACTCTTCTTGATGTTTCATGATTGCACCCATGGTTGATAGTAAGGTGTTTTGCCTTTGCTGAATCATTTCTATAAACCACTTAGCACTATCAATTTTTTGCTTAATAAACGTTACAGCTTCTTTTTGTCGTTTATCAGTTTTGCTACCATGTTCATAAGCTTTCATCATATCTCTATAACCCTCACTAATACGTAAGTCAGGAGCGTTTCTAGAGTTAAGTGTCAGTTCTAATTTGCCATTATTATTTAAAATATAAAAGTCTGGTACAATATAACTTTCAGCCTTATTTATTTCACCAATATTTCCACCTGGTTTAGGATTCAATTTTATAATTTGATGAATAACTTCTTTCAAATCATCTTCAGTAAGGTTTAAGCCTTTTTGAATTTTTTCGTAATGCTTTTTAATAAACTCATCGTAATATTTAGTTAATACTTGAATAGCTATCTGCACATTCAACCCCTCATCTAGCTTACGTTTTAATTGAAGCAATAAACATTCTTGCAAATCTTTTGCAGCAATACCAGGAGGATCGAATTGTTGTATACGTTCAATTAACAATTCAATTTCTTTTTCTTCAACAATAATATTTTGTCTAAAAGCTAAATCATCTGCAATTGAAGTAAGTTCTCTACGCAAATAGCCATCATCATCTAAGCTGCCAACAATTTGTTCAGCAATTTTAAATTGACGTTCATCTAATTCTAACATACCTAGCTGATTCAACACCAAATCAAAAAAGCTAGACTCTAACTTCATAGGTATGGTTTGCTTATCATCCATTTCAGGATAATTATCATCCTTCATTTTATAATCAGCAATTTCACCATCATCATCAACAATATATTCGCTCAAATCTAAATCTTCGTATTCATCTTCACTTCCATCTTTGTCAAAATCTTCTTCTTCAATAGTATCAAATTCATCTTTTAATTCATCGGCTGTTTCTTTGGTATCTTCATCTTCACCCAATTCCAAAGCAGGATTTTCTTCCAATTCTTCTTTAATACGTTCCTCTAAATTTGCCGTAGGCACTTGCAACAACTTCATTAATTGAATTTGTTGTGGCGATAATTTCTGCAACAATTTTTGTTGTAACGATTGTCCTAAAGCCATAATAAATTATTCAAAAAAATAAATCAAATTTTTGTAGCCAGCTGTAGCAATACTATTCAACCGCCGTTGCGTCGCACACTTGTACTGTAGATATTACTATGCAGCTTTTTACTTGGGCAAATTTACATACATTGATAGCAAGGCGTATAAAATATTTCGTTCAGAAACAATTGTAGCATGTTTTTTGTAGAAATGTTACAATTTATTTAAAAATAAGCAGTAACATTTTATTTAATTTATGCCAATAGCATTCAATCATATTTGTAAAAAAATAAAACCAGTAATAAAACTAATAACAGTGTTTGTTTTTATTCAGTTGCTAACCATCATTCAAAAATGCAATTCACAATTAAGCTATAAAACAATAAAAAACGATAGTATATCTAAATACCCTATTGTACGTTTACCCATAAATTATTACACCACTCAATTCGGCGTTATTTGTAAAAAAGAATTACAATTAGAAAAATTTCTTAAGGTACCTGTTCGTATTCGATTAGGCAGTGTAGAACAAGTAGATAAACTAGAAGGTAAGCTTAAAAATTAAGCAGTAATGGTATTTCTATATACCAATTTGGTATTGGTTTTTTGAGCATTGGTAACAATAAATTGAACAATGGTATCTCGTTCTTCATTTGTAGCAACAAATTGCAAAGGCAAGTATTTATTAAAACTACTTTGACCATAAAAAATAAATGCATCTTCCTCTCTTTTTATCCAAGCTATTTCTTTCCAAATAACTGTTTCTATAGAAGTACCAGCTTCTAACAACCAAGAAATTTTTTCTTCGGTTAATTGAATAAACGGGTGTTTGGGTCTTAATTTATTTCCAATAATAATTGATACTAATAAAAACAGTGGCATCATTACAACAAGCCAAAAATTGTTTCTATCAAAAGAAAAATAATATATTGTTCCAGCTATAAATGAGGTTAAATACACAAACAATAACACTCTATTTATG
>JBMLQZ010000033.1:0-1573 GCA_049241285.1 Chitinophagaceae bacterium
CTCTTTGGTAATTGCCTAATAAGTTTAAGTTTATCTTGAAACTCTTTTACCAAAGCAGGATATTGTGCTGCAATATTTTTTTGTTCTGATGGATCTTTTGAAAGATTGTACAACTGCACAGTTTTAGTTAAGCCCGATTCTACTTTTTTATTGGCAAACCATGCAGGTACAGTTCCTTCAACTGGTGTAATAAATTTCCAATTGTTTTTACGAAGCGAAAAAGTGTATGATTCTTCAAACAACCATGTTCTACCTTTTAAATTTTTACCCAACCAAGTATTCAAATGATCTTCACTATCAACTGCTTCATTGGGCTTCATTTTTATATTAACCAGTTTAGCAATTGTTTTATAAAAATCAACCTGCGATACCAATGCATTACTTACAGTAGGTTTAATTTTTCCTTTCCAATACATAATGGTGGGCACTCTTGTTCCAGCTTCATATGCACTGTATTTTCCACCACGATAAATGCCAGATGGTTTGTGATTGCCTACCAATTTTTCTGCAAAATCTGTATAACCATCATCCAACACAGGACCATTATCGCTACTAAAAATAATTAATGTGTTTTCGGTAAGTTGTAATGAATCAAGCAGCTTCATTACTTCGCCTACCATCCAATCCATTTCTACAATTACATCACCTCTTGGGCCCATTTTTGTGCTGCTAACAAATCGTTGATTGGGTACTCTAGGCACATGAATATTTGGGAAAGGATAAAACAAAAAGAAAGGTTCATTTTTATGTTGAACGATAAACGATTTTGCTTTTTCATTCAATACCATTGGAATTTCTTCATCTACCCATCTTGCAGATTTTCCGCCAGTCATATAACCAATTCGACTGATGCCATTTACAATGGTATTGCTATGTTGTGTATCTGCTTTTTGTTTGAGCAGTTGTGGATGCGATAGACCTGTTGGTTCATCGCCAATCATGTCACTATAGCTTACTTTAATAGGATCGTTTATATCCAAATTAGGGACTTTACCATTCTCTAAGTAAACAGTGGGTACTCTATCGGTTGTTGCAGGAATTAAAAATGAATAAGCAAAACCAATTGCTTCTGGTCCAGGTGCTACAGTTTCATTCCAAAGAATTTTACCATTGCCTAAACCCAAATGCCATTTGCCCACAACGCCTGTTGCATAACCATTTTGCTGCAACATGCTTGCTACAGTTGGTGTGCCTGGTTTAAACAACAAAGGAGCATCACCCGGAAGAATAGCAGCTTTATTTCTAAATGCATATTGACCAGTGAGTAAACTATAACGTGAAGGTGTACAAGTAGCTGCTGTACAATGTGCATCAGTAAACCGAACTCCACCTGCTGCCAACTTATCTACATTAGGCGTTTGTACTGCTTTTGCACCATAACAACTTACATCTCCATAACCAAGATCATCGGTATAAATTAAAATAATGTTGGGTTTGTTTTTTACTGATTGTGCTTGAGCATTTACAACACACAGCAATAAAAAGACTAAAAGGAATGATATATTTTGTTTGTTGTACATATAATTTTACTTAGCTGGGACAGCTTCTTTTTCCCAAGCATTCAAATCGTCTA